>CAMDGJ010000049.1 GCA_945897545.1 Flavobacterium psychrophilum | reverse complement strand
GTCTTTGCTCAACTTTTTGTATTCAACCAATCCCCAGAGAATGAATTCCTTCATAAAATTACTATCTTCTTTTGCTAATTGTGGTTGGTGTTTTTTGATCAAAATATCTAATGGCGCGATACCATCCAATATAGTTTGATATTCCTCATCTGAACAATCGTCCAATAATTCGAAGCCACTTTCGGCAAAAAACCATTCCAAGGTATCAGAATAAGGATTTTTCTCGTCTTGCTTTTCGAGTTTTTCGATTTTTGGAAAATACCCCGGAAAGAAAGTATGAATCGCATCACCAATTAAATGTTGGGCCACGATAGCGGCTCCCTCCTGCTCTCCTTCGTAAACCAATTCGACTTTACCGGTAATGGAAGGAATGATTCCCATAAAGTCGGACAGTCGCAAAGTAGTCTTATCGGCACCTGATTTCAGGGCACGGCGTTCAGCAGTACTTAATAAATTCTCAAAAGCTGTAATGCTCAATCTCGCGCTCACGCCGCTTTTATTGTCAATGTATTCACTTTCGCGAGCTTCAAAACTAATTTGCTCTAATAAATCTCTGGCTATTGAAGGCACGTACACTAAATCACTTTGAGTAACATCTAATTTTGCTTCTTGCTCCGTAATGGTTCGGGCAATTTTGATGGTATCAGGGTAATGCGTCAGGATTTGCGAACCTATTCTATCTTTTAATGGTGTTACAATACTGCCACGATTGGTATAATCTTCTGGATTTGCGGTGAAAATAAACTGCATATCAAGTGGCATTCGTAATTTGAATCCACGTATCTGAATGTCACCTTCTTGCAAAATATTGAACAGTGCTACTTGGATTCTAGCTTGTAAATCGGGTAATTCGTTGATGACAAAAATGCAACGATTCGCTCTTGGAATCATCCCAAAATGAATTACTCTGTCATCAGCATAAGAAAGTTTTAAATTAGCCGCTTTTATCGGATCAACATCACCTATCAAATCAGCAACAGTAACATCGGGCGTTGCTAGTTTTTCGGAGAAACGTTCGTTTCGGTGCAACCAAGAAATTGGGGTATCATCGCCTTTCTCAGCAATCAAATCTTTGGCAAATCGAGAAATTGGATTCAACGGGTCGTCATTAATTTCTGAACCGCTTACAAACGGAATGTATTCATCTAGTAATTCAATCATTTTTCTCGCTAACCTCGTTTTGGCTTGACCACGAAGACCCAATAAATTGATGTTGTGACGCGATAAAATAGCGCGTTCCAACTCCGGAATTACGGTGTTTTCAAAACCGTGAACGCCTTCGAAAGTCGGTTGTCCTGATTTGATTTTCTCTCGCAAATTTTGACGCAATTCGTCTTTGATACTTTTGTTTTGGTATCCTGATTTTTTTAATTCGCCTAGTGTTTTTATGTTTTCTATTTTCATCTTTTTTACTAATTAATTCTATTTTTAAACCATTAAGAAATTAAGTCTCATTAAGTTGTTGTTATTATTTGTCTAACTTATTTTAATAATTAAGAAAAAAAGACACTGTTTTGTCATTTCGACGAAGAAGAAATCACATAATGTGAGCAATTTATGAGATTTCTCCCGCTGGTCGAAATGACAAAGTCTTATTTAATCCTCTTCTTGCGATTGGTTTCATAATCCTCGAAAATCATTTCGCCCAAACCTTTTAAACCAGTGTAGAACGCTTTTCCTTGATTTGCTTCAGTAAATTTATTGACGAATTGCTGCAAATACGGATCTTTGGCAATCATAAATGTAGTAATCGGAATGTGTAATTTTCTTGCTTGCTGGGCCTCGCTGTAACATTTATCGACAATATATTCGTCGAGACCGTTGCTATTCATATAATAGTTACCATCTTTTTCGCGAACACAACTCGGTTTGCCGTCGGTAATCATAAAAATCTGCTTGTTGGTATTTCGCTTTCTGCGTAATAAATCCATTGCTAATTGCAAACCTGCTACAGTATTAGTATGATACGGACCCACTTTTAAATAGGGTAAATCCCGAATAGCAATTGTCCAAGCATCATTTCCGAAAACTAAAATATCCAAGGTGTCTTTTGGATAACGAGTGGTAATGAGTTCAGCAAGCGCCATTGCCACTTTTTTAGCGGGTGTTATTCTGTCTTCGCCATACAAAATCATACTGTGGCTGATGTCAATCATCAAAACCGTGCTCATTTGGGATTTGTATTGGGTTTCTTCGACGACCAGATCATTTTCAGTGAGCATAAAATCGGCTACACCATTATTGATTTGGGCGTTGCGTAAACTCTCGGTCAGGGAAATGCGTTCCAATCCGTCGCCAAAATGAAATTCGCGAAATTCTCCTGTATGTTCGTCACCATTTCCAGCTTGTTTGGTTTTGTGATTTCCGGTTCCAGAACGCTTTAAGTTACCAAAAATATTGTCTAATGCTTGTTGACGGATGGCTCTTTCGGTTTTGGCAGTAATGCCAATTCCTGAGGTTCCATCGTCTTTTAGTTCTTCTCGAATGTATCCTTTTTTCTTTAAATCTTCGATAAAATCATCGATGGTGTAAGCCGCATCTGTGAGTTTGTATTCTTTGTCCAGTTCCCGCAACCAATCAATGGCTTCGTCAAAGTCGCCAGAAGTATGCGTGATTAATTCCTTGAAAATTGCGAATAGTTTTTCAAACGGAGACTGAAATGGCGCTTCGTAAGTCTTGAAATAAAAGCCTTTTTTGATGGTGTTCTTCATATTTTTTAAAATTACATTATTTTAAAAAGATGAGCTGCAAAACATATATTAATTTTTCGTTAAATACAGCTTTAGGTTTAATGCTAGGTAAAACTCAAAAATTCATTATATAAAAAGAAGAAACTTTGAAATTGTCTGATGTTAAAATAAATAATTTATGTACATTTTGTTATTAAACTTAGACAGAATAAAAAAAGTTATCAACACAAAGTGCTGATATTGAGTATTTTTACTATATTTAATCTAATATTAACCAATAAATTAATTAATTATGAAAAAAAGTATTTTAATTGCATTGTTTATTTTTACTTGCAGCATTTATGCACAAAAGAAAACGAACGGGACTATATATTTAGAGCATCCAGCGATTACAGCTGTAGAGGCAATGACTCAAGCCTTTGTTAATGGAGATGAAAAAAAAGTAGCCAGTTATCTAGCTGATGATTTTAAATCGTTTAATGGAACGAGTATCAATAAAGATGATATGGGACAAGATAAAACAGCATATTTAAAAAGTGTAATATCTTGGAAAGACAACATTGATTATTTCAGCATAAAAAGATCACAAGGTGCTTATCCAGACGCTTTAGAATACACAGATGAAAATTCAAAAGATGTGGTTTGGGTACAGACTTGGGACGATATAAAAGGGATGCATAACAAAACAGGTGTGAAAATTGATATGCCTATGCACCGGTTGTATACAGTTGACAAAAAAAGCAACAAAATAAAAACAATGATTAGCTATTCTACTAGCAAAATCGGTGATGAAATAGGTGACAGTTATGCTGATAGGAAAAACGGTGAAATATACAATCATCATGAAAACATCAATTCTGTTCGAAAAATGATTCATGCATTTGAAAATATGGATCTCGAAAAGGCTTATAGTTTTTATGACGAAAAAGCAATGTTTTCCGATGTAAATTCACTCGAAATAAATAAAGAATTCACTCTAGCGGAGCAAAAAGCCAACGATAAAAAGTTTTTGGACGCATTTGATATAGGCAGCATTGATCAAGTTGGATATCCAGATTATTTGCATTATGAAATGGGAGATGCAAGAGTCGTTATGTCCTGGTGGAATTATAGACTAGTGAGAAAATCGGATAAAAAGGCTGTTGTTTTACCCGTATTTTTTATTGACAACTTTAATGATAAAGGGAAAATAATTTCGGAGAATGCATATTACAATGGAAAATCTTTGGAAGTAAAATAAACATTTTTTTCTATAGAAAAGTAAAAAGCCGAAAGAAGTTGTTTCGGCTTTTTAAGTTTTATAAAAGTGAAAGTTTTATATAAAAATAGTGTTTCGGGTTAGCGTCAAATAGGTGTTAAGTTGAAATCTATCGATACTAATCGACAAAACTTCAAATTATTCGCCAATGAGATTTATCTTTTGAAACAATTGATTGAGCAATACTTGATATTTACTGATTTCTCTTAAGTCTTCATCTTCGTCAGTATGATCTAATAGATCATCTAATGTATCGCTCATTTCCAATAATTTATTGTTAGCCGATTTATCATCTTTATTGGCAATTAAATCAATAATTTCCTGAACTCCATTTTTTAATTCTTCAAATTGACTTTTTTCCATAATTAGTTATTTTCAGTAGCTTTATCCTCATTGAATTTTTTCACGATTAACTTCAACTTTTCTTTTCGAAGGACTTTGGCGGCTTTAACCTTGTCTTGTTCTTTGTGGAGTTTATCGTTGTGTTTTTTAATATTTCTTTCGTAATTCCGTCCCATTATAGTTCTCTTTTAATTTCATCTAATGTCTTATTCGTATAAATTAGCTGTTCTATTATTAGCTTTCTCAATTCATCAATATCATCATAATCAAAATATTTTGCCCAAGATGTCAGCGCTAATAAATTCCTGATTTGTTTTATTTTTTTTGCAGTTTCAAAACTCGTTCTCAATATGGATTTTGAATTGTAATCCGGATTATTTTTATGCTGATAATTTACAGTATATGAAACATAATTCGCTTCTAAATAGTACAATTCATCCTCCGAATTATCCGGATAAAAAGAATCCCAAGCTGCAAATCCTATTTTAAATTTTGACTCGGTCTGTGGTTCTAATGGTTCCAATCGCCATTTGCTGTTGGCCAATCTACCCCAATGATTCGACAATCGATACATCCCCTTTTCCGTATAAAAGTATTTACTTCCCGATTTACTATCGTATTGAATTTTTAAATGTTCAATCTCGTCCGACAGCACTTCTTGAAAAACACAAAAGGTGTTTTTGAAAGCGTTAGGACTTGGTCGAAAAATTTTTTCCATGGCGCAAAGATAATCAGAAACAAAAGAACATAGTAAACAACTACTATTTCATTAACTTTGCAAACACAAATTTATTTAAATCATAAAATTATGACTACCCCCTCACACGAAAAAATGCTGCAAAAAGGAGTTTACACCGGCATTATGGAACAAGACGAAAACAACAATTTTTTTTGTGGCGAATATTTACTAGATTATAAAATGGCGATAGCTAATCATCAACTTGGTGATTGGATTACCATTAAATCAGTTATTGAAAATCCAAGTGATATCAACTACAACAAATATCCAAAAAAGTCAAAAAACTTTGACAAAGCCAATAATAAGCCGCAACAATAGCCTTATATACAGACTGTAGCAGCAGATATAAAAATCGAAATTCAAGATTGAATTTTGATTTTTTTTTTGACATAAACTAAAAAGTTAAAAAAAAGTGTACCTTTGCAAAAAATTGTCGATTTTAAAACTAAATATAATTAGTTTCTTATTACAAGACAAGTAGTTACCTTATTTATGAAAAAAATAGTTGAATTTCGAAAGCTACTAAACGTAGACAAAACAGTAGAATTAAAAGATTTAAAAACCATTTATCGCAACGCGATGAAAGATGCGCACCCTGATAAATTTCAAGGTGATGATACAGGTTTGAAAGAAGCTGAAGAAAACAGTAAAAAAATTATTGAAGCGTACCACTTTTTAGTAAGCATTAATCCTGAAACTACAAAATCAAACTTACCGGAGTACTCTGAAACTATTTCAACTTCAACCATTGCTGATTATAAATTTGTAGAAGGAAGATTAATTATCAATTTCTCAAACGGCAGTGTTTACGAATACATTAGCGTTCCTAAAGCTACTTACGTAAAAATGGTCAATGCTGATTCGCCAACTAGATTTGCAAAAAGACACATACTTAATTCTTTTACTTGGAGAAAAACAATTAACCAGGATTAGATTTTTGGACTTAAATATAAGAACACTCCTTTCAGGGGTGTTTTTTTTTTGTTTTATATCTATAAAATACAATAAGAATTGTACCGCAATTTGAATTTAGCGACGAACTATTTAATTACCAAAAAAAAATGAATAATTCTTGCGACATTTTTAAAGCCCGATATTAAGTAGCCAAAAAAACCCTTGATACCTTGCTTATCCAGAAAGCATATATAGATCTCAAACTTGAATCTAATTTTTAGAGCGCATCTTTGCATAACAGGTTTAAGAACTATAATTATGGATATCGGGATTACCCAAAACAAAATGGAGCATGCCGAATCCTGTTTTTAAGAATATGAATTAAAATACAATTCTTCTCCACCTTAGAACAACTTAAGCCATGAGTCTATAATTCAGTTAGATACGGTTCTTGTTTTGCTTAAACATAGTATTTCGCTTTACATTGCAAAGGTTTTTACAAAAGTGCAATCGTTTTTTATTACTACACCAAAAAAAAAACACGAAAAATAACAAAATTTTAAGTTTCAAAAGCATTGTAGTTTTATAAATTTAGATATTTTTGCACTTCTATAACAATTAACAAATTTATAATGAAAAAAATAATTTTATTACTTACTGCTACTGTATTTTTAGTTTCATGTACCAAAGACAAATACACTATTTCAGGAACTGCTAAAGGAGTTGATAATGGTAAGACCATAATTATGGAAACACAAGATGCCATGGGCGGATTGGTTGCTGTTGATACAGTAAAAGTTGAGAATGGTAAATTCGAAATTAAAGGAAAAACTGTAGAGCCATCGTTTCATATGTTGCAAATAGAAGGAGTACAAGGAAAAATACCATTTATTTTAGAAAACGGTGATATCAATATAGAAATTAACAAAGATAGCATCAATAAGTCTAAAATTTCTGGGACTTACAATAATGACGAATTTGTAAAATTTAATGAAGAACTAGAAAAAATTCAAAAGAGTTTAGTTGATTTTCAAACAAAAAATACTCCGTTGATGAATACTGCACAACAAACCAAAGACACTGTTGTAATCAATAGATTAATGAGAGAATTTGGTGAAATTCAAAAAAATGTTGGAGAAACTACAAAAACTAAGTACACAACCTACGCAGAAACTCATCCTAAATCATTTATAAGTGCCCTAATTATTCAAGGAATGATGAATGACCCAGCTGTTGATTCTAAAAAAGTAGAAAAATTATTTGCTAGTCTTGACGCTTCATTAAAAAGTTCAAAACCTGGAAAAGCTATAGAATTAAAAATTAAAGAATCTAAGATGCCTTCAGTTGGCACCACTCCACCAGCAGGTGCGGCACCAGCTCCTGGTAACGCGAACTGAAGTTCAGATTTTTCAGCTCCAAACCCTGAAGGAAAAATAATTTCCTTAAAGGAAAGTCTAGGAAAAGTAACAATTGTTGATTTTTGGGCTTCATGGTGTGGTCCTTGTAGAGCCGAAAACCCAAACGTAGTTGCTATTTACAATGAGTTTCATTCGAAAGGGTTAAATATTGTAGGCGTATCTTTAGATAAGGACCGTAAAAAATGGAAAGAAGCTATTGCAAAAGATAAGTTGTCTTGGACTCAAGTTTCACATTTAAAATATTGGGAAGAACCCATTGCGATTCAATATGAAGTGAAATCTATTCCTGCAACTTTTATACTTGATGCCTCAGGAAAAGTAGTTGCAAAAGATTTAAGAGGTGATGAACTTAGAGCTAAAATACTGGAACTCTTATCAAAATAATATTCTTGTTTATACAATAAAAAAATCTCCCTAGTGGAGATTTTTTTATAGCATTCAGCACCAACGCATTGCATTTTATATTAAAATTAAGTGTTTATATTCTTTGGAAACCTGAAAACAGTTTTTATATTTGCAACCGCTTGTTACAAATAATATGTGCGTTAATGGCCTTCGGGGAGATACTCAAGCGGCCAACGAGGGCAGACTGTAAATCTGCTGTGTGAACTTCGCAGGTTCGAATCCTGCTCTCCCCACGAATAAATAGTTCAATAAAGAAAAACGCCAAGTTCACTTGAGCGTTTTTTGTTTGATCTATTTTCAAAGCTTAGCTTTGCTGGAAGGACGAAGTCAATCCTGCTCTCCCCACGATTAAATTGACTAGTCCTAAATAATCGATACAGATTATTTAGGACTAGTCAATTCTCAATTAAATTCTATGGAAATTGGATAACACGGATTAGTCGGATAAATGCTTTATTATCAAAATTTAAAATTAGTATTAAGACTTAGGTTTGTTGTATGTATTTCATTTTTTTTTAATCTCCCTTAACTTCTTTTGCCTAAGAAAACTTTACAATTATCAAAGTAATATGATTTGTGAAACTCAATAATTAAAAACCTGTATAAATCGACAATTCTTCTGCTCCAATTTTTCCGTAATTAACAAATAAATGATTGAAAATTTCTAATTTTAGTTTTTTGCTGTCTTTTTGTTGTGAAATACTTTTTATCAAATTAACTTGATCAGTAATCTCTTCGGATGTTGCTAATACTGGCGAAAACTCTGTGATTATTGATGATTTGGCTTTACCATTTTCACTAGTTTGATAACAAATTGAAACCTTTTCCTGAATCTGGCCAGAATCATTTAGGAAATTTGATTTTGAAAATAGAAGTTGCTGCCCATTATGTTGAATTTTTCGTGTCTGAAGTTTTTCTTCTGCCATAAATTGGACAAAGAAAAAATTACTTTCATCCATTTTGAAAGTAGATTTTATCAATAGGGGTTTTTGTTCAACTATCAGAATCCTGTGCTGCGTTTCTGGACTGGCAAAATAGGAATAGGGATCATTACCCTCAAAAAATACCGAACGGGTACTAAGTTTATAAGTATTGATTGAAGGAACTAAGCTAGACTTTAAGAGGGTAAAGAGCTCACTACTTTTCTCTTTTATTAGGTTCGGATTGATGTCAAACCTCCCTTTTGTTGGATTTATACATGAAACTTTAGCTGTTTTTTCAACAAAAACCAGACGGTCCTCTGATAAAAGTACATCACCGACCTTCAATTGTTTTTTTGTCATGGCAAATACCACTTTTCCTTTTACAAAAGTTACATAGTATTTTTCAGTTTTTAAAACTGTTGCAGAAATGCAAAATATAAAAACAAAAATTGTAAAAAAGTATTTCATATCGTTAGGATTTATTTTTCTGATAAATAAGTGAGCCAATAGTTCATTTTGTGTATGGGCGCTTTTTCTTTCCATAATCTGATGATAAATAGTAAAATTCCGGTATAAATGGTTAAAAACAATACTTGGATACCAATATTAAATAAAAAATAGGAACAAACTGAAATTATCGCAAGAAAAGTAGCACTCTTCAACAAATTTAGAAACCACTTTGTAGATTTTCTTAAACCAGCCATTTTCCAGCTAAAAATAATAATCCGTGAATAAAGGGTAAATGCGACAATCATAAACAACAGCCAGCCAAGGCTGATTAAATGAGCCCCATCCATCAGGGAGAGATATACGTTGAGTAGAATGAGGCTTCCTGGCATAACACCAAAGGAAGTTTTATGTTTATCGTTTACAAAATCGCCCATAACGATAATTCTGTCTTGTAAAAATTCTTTTACGATTAACTCCTCAGGTAGCAGCATTAACTCCGACAGATTGACAACTGGGTAGGTATCATTTTGGAACACTTCGTCATTGCTAATTTTATAGTCAATAATAACAGAATTTAAGCAGGGATCGCCATTATCCCAGTACAAACCCCAATGATGACTATAATTTCTTTGCTGCAGTTTTTCATACATATATAGGGGTATGGTCTTATAGTCATCTTCCAATAATAAAGTAAATTTCACAAATCCTTCGTCAGCACTTTTATAGCTAGACATGGCATAAGGGACTTTGATTTCAAGTTTTTCGGGTTTATCGTTATCATCAGGATGCGTTGGAAAAACAATATTAGGAACTCCTGTAATGCTTTTAGAAAGTAAGCTGTCAGAGGGTGATGTACCCTTCAGAAAGACATCACAAATCGTAAATTTTGCTGCTGAGGGGTGTTGTTGCAGAATTTTAAAAAATTTAGCTAATGCTGCCCTATCCGTGATTACCTCATTGCCTAGATGGTCTTCGAGAGGAATTAGAGCCTTCTCATAGGCAAGGTTGATGAAGATAAAATTGTCTTTCGGAAGAGTATCATCCAGTTGAAACACCATCCGTTTTGCAACAGAAGTCCATTTAATGAGAAACTTTTCGTCACCATAAGTAAATGGTGTGTGAAGCCAAATCAGGCTTAAAATTAGCAAAACAAATGCATGCAAAAAACTGATGAACCATTTATTTCTAATTCTCATTCCCTATTTTTTAATAAATATATAATCCCCACCAATATGTCCCGCTAATTCCAGCGTTCCATATCGAGGTTCCGTTTTGGTCTCAGTCATTACAGCTTCAATGATATTTGTAACAAATAGTTTTTGAGCAGTAAGATATTTGTCTTTGTTTTCAGATAGGGCCTTTATTAGGTATTTCATGAATACGCTTTCGTCGGGCACTTCGGTATCATTTCCTGATGTTATAGCGACACGGCTAATTTTTTCATTCATGGACTGAATAGCAGCGGGTGCATTCTTTCCAATCGATCTTGTCTTGAAAACGCCGCCGGAAAAGCAGGCATCGGTAATTAGTAGCGTGTGACGTGATGGGATTTTTGCAATGAGATTAAGGACATCTTTGTTGGGGAGCCAAGTATTGACATCGTTTCTTTTGGCATTGGCCATCAGCCAATATCCTTTCTTTTCGCTATCCTTCCAGATACCGTGTCCGGCATAAAAAATGATGATGTTGTCTTCTGGTTGTATGGTGTTAGTCATCTCCAGAAGCTGTCTTTTGAGGTCATCGTTTGATGGATTGAAAAGATTGATTACGTTGGAATCAGCAAAATTGTAATCCGATTTTAAAATCATTTTAAGCCTTATAGCATCGGCAATTGGATTTTCTAATGAGGGAATTGATTCGTCCGCATAATTTTGAGCAGCAACAAGAAGACAGTAATTTTTGCCTTCGGTTGTAACTGGCGCAACAATTTCGGGTTTATTTACCTTATCGGGACGCTTGATAGTCAGACTCATTTCAGTGACGTTTCCTATAATATCTATTGCTTTAATCATTACCTTTTCATCAGTAGCACCTATTACAGCATTGCCCCAAAAGTTGCCATCTGTTTGCGAATATATTTTCGTACCATTGATATATACTTCCTTTAAGCCGGAAAGATCTTTCGCTATTCCTTTTATCAGCATGTCATTTTTAGCTACAATGTCAAAGCCTCTCGTGGCCGGAACTAGGATTAGGATTTCAGGGCCGCTTTTATCAGTTAGTTTGTCTGTCTCTGACTTGATTTCCAATGCAGTGATTCCGTCAATCGCCGGTTTATAGGTAGGATGATACAGCAAGGCAATATCATAATTGGTGCGGGCTTTTTCCTTTTCCCCTAAACTCGCATAAGCATCTGCCTTCAAGGTGTAAATTTTCCATTGGAAGGGGTCTCTTTCACCACTGAAATTGGACTTGCCGCGACGAGCTATTGATTTCTCGAGCAATGACAACGTTTCGGTGTAATTTTTCAGCTTAAACTCACATTCTGCTCCCTGAAATAAAAATCTGGAAGAATTCGCCGGATTTGTTTTTGCTGAAGCATAATATTGTTGAAAAAAATCTTTTGTAGTGGCAAGATCTCCTTCTTCGAGTTTAATCTTCATGTCGTAGTATAACTTAAATTTAGGGTCAATCCCTTCTGCTGCTTTTCGGGCATTTGTAAAGTCTTTCTTAAGCAGGTAAATTTCTGTTTCATACATTGCATAATCCTCCTTTTTGATAAAACCCTTCTGTGGCCTTTTAGCGATGAAGTTTAAGGCCTCATCATATTTTTCTGTTATGATCCAATATTCAAAACGATTGTAAAATTCTTCCTTAATTAGCGGACGGACATAGTCATCACTAGGGCCAGTGGAGCTACCAGTAGGCAATCGGATGAATCCATCATTATAATCTAGCTTATTTTCGAACAAATGTTCGTAGGCCTCCAAAGTGCTTTTCAGGTCTCCAAATGACCGGTTTAACTTAGCTCCCTGCATCGAAAATATATGAGCAACAGTAACTTTTCTGAAATCATTAATCAAACCTAGCGGCATGATAAAACGTTTTTGCGGTTCATTTTTAATTCTTGCGTAGGCCAGTTTTAGTATTTCATTACTGCCAGTTATGTCAGAAAGGCTCATAAGTAACTCAGCATAACTAAAAACGCCTAATGTTGGATACACTTCAATGGACTTTCTGATCAGCGAATCTGCAATCGCCGTATTGCCAGCCTGAAGTGCATATGTTGCGTTGCTCGATAAAAACATCGCTTGTTTTTGTAAAGGCCAGATTATAGCCTTTTCTTTGTTGCTCAATTGCGTTTTTTGTGCGGTGGAATGAACCGAAAATAATACAAGGAGTACTAAAACCAAGCTGTATAATTTATCCATTTTATTTAGAATTTTTGATTTTTGTTAGTATTAGTGTTTACTGTTTTTATTTCTTCTTCAGTTGGAACAGTTGACAAACAATTTATTTTTTTGCAAAGATGAAGTCGCCCCCAACATGACCTGCCAATTCCAGCGTCCCGTACCTTGGTTCAGTTTTGCTCTCAGTCATTACGGCTTCAATGATTTGCGTAACAAATAGTTTTTGAGCAGTAAGATACGTATCCTTGTTTTCTGTTAATGCTTTCACCAAGTATTTCATAAAAACACTTTCATCGGGTACTTCGGTATCATTTCCAGATGTAATAGCTACTCGACTAATTTTTTCTTCCATTTCTTTTATGGCTAAAGGTGCATCAGCTCCGATGCTTCGGGTTTTAAAAACAGATCCCGAAAAACAGGCATCGGTGATCAGTAAAGTGTGTCTCGAAGGAACCGCAGCAATCATTTCTAGGACTTCTTTATTAGAAACCCAAGTATTGACATCATTCCTCTTTGCATCAGTCAGAAGCCAATACCCATTTTTTTCTCCTTATCTACCCAGATTCCATGACCTGCGTAAAAGATTATTAAGTTGTCTTCAGGCTGCAATATTTCATTGAGTAAAAGGAATTTTTGTCGTAATTCGGATCTTTCGGGATTGAAAAGAGTGATAATGTTTTCGTCTGTAAAATTATAAACATTTTTGAGCACCAACTTTAATCGGACAGCATCTGGAATGGGTTCCTCCAGCGAGGGAATACTTATGTCTGAATAATTCTGACTAGCAATCAGCAAGGTGTAATTTTTGCCTTCCTTTTTCGCAACAGCTATAATTTCATCCGCTTTAGAAGTATTATTTTTCTCGATTTCGAACGTTTTTTCCGTTTTGTTACCTGACATATCCGTCGCAACTATCAAAATCTTATTTTGTCCTTCGGCTAGATTCACGTTGCCCCAAAAATCTCCGGTTTCTTTCGAATAAACTTTTATTCCGTTAATGGTTACTGATCTTAAACCCGATGCATCAATCGCAGTTCCTTTTACCATAACATCATCGGCAATGGACAGTACTTTAATTCCGCGAGTATTAGCAGGTTCTGATATAACTATTTCTGGTGGGGTTTTATCAGTTTGGCGATCTGTAATTATCTTGCCTTCCAGTTTCGCAAGACCTTCCAGAGCGGGAGCATAATCGGCATTGAATGCTAAAGCCGCTTCAAAGTCTTTTTTGGCTACAATCAAATCGCCTAATCCTACATAAGCCTCGGCTCTAATGGCATACAATTTAAATTTATTCTTGGGTTCTTTTTGTTTAACACCCATCAATTTCGGAGGGCACTGAAAAACCTCTCTTGTTTTGATCAGCGCGGTTTTCTAAAGAATAAAAAGACGCTTATAACAGGATTTTACACATCCGTTATAAGCGTTTTTATTTTTATAACTGTTTTTTATTGTAGGTTGTATGAGTCGGTTTTTGAC
>CAMDGJ010000048.1 GCA_945897545.1 Flavobacterium psychrophilum | reverse complement strand
CATTACTTTTGGTTTTTAGTCACTCGAAAAGTATGAAAAAAGGGCTTACTGTTAAAAGTAGCCCTTTGTTTTAAAAAATATTAGTCGTTTAGTAGTGATTTTATTTATTGTAAAATAGATTGATTTGCAGTTTATTTTCCTTATTTTGCATTGCAAATTATAATTTTATGATGGTTAATCAGCGCGTTTTAATTCTTGGATTTGTCTTTCCAGAGCCTAATTCATCGGCAGCGGGGGGAAGGATGGTACAATTGATTTCCATTTTTATGGAACAAGGTTTCACTGTTACTTTTGCTAGTCCCGCAATGGATAGTGATTATATGGTTGATTTGCAATCTTTGGGGGTTTCCAAAAAATCGATTACTTTAAATTGTTCTAGTTTTGATGTTTTTGTAAAAGAATTGAATCCTTCAATTGTGTTATTCGACCGTTTTATGATGGAAGAACAGTTTGGTTGGCGTGTTGCCGAAAATTGCCCGGATGCTTTACGATTGTTGGATACAGAAGATTTGCATTGTTTGCGTTTGGCTCGCCAAAAAGCATTCAAAGAGAATCGACAATTTACTACCGATGATTTATTGGTAGAAGATGTTGCAAAACGAGAAATTGCCAGTATTTTGCGTTGTGATGTTTCGCTAATGATTTCAGAATATGAAATAGAATTGTTGCTATCTGTTTTCAAAATCGATAAAGAATTACTGTATGATTTGCCTTTGTTGTTAGAACCAATTGAAGATTCAACTATTCAAAATTCGCCTTCTTTTGAAGAAAGAAACAACTTTGTCTTCATTGGAAACTTCCTTCACGAACCCAATTGGAATGCAGTTCAATACCTAAAAGAAACGATTTGGCCACTTATCAGAAAGCAAATGCCAGAAGCGGTTTTGCAGATTTACGGAGCGTATCCTAGCCAAAAAGCATTGCAAATACACCAACCCAAACAAGGTTTTCATATTATGGGTCGTGCCAATGATGCTCAAGAAGTGGTAAGAAATGCCCGATTAGTTTTAGCTCCTTTACGTTTTGGTGCAGGAATAAAAGGAAAATTATTGGAAGCAATGCAGTGCGGAACTCCTTCCGTGACGACAACTAACGGAGCCGAATCGATGTGTGGCGATTTGTCTTGGAATGGCTTTGTTACAGATGATGCGTCAGTTTTTGCTGATAGAGCAGTTGAATTGTATCAAGATGAAATCCTTTGGCTCAAAGCCCAAGAAAACGGTTTTGAAATTATAGAAAAACGGTATTTAAAATCTTTATTTGCGAATGATTTCGTTGAGCATATTTTGAAAGTACAAACCTATTTAAAACAACATCGATTGCAAAATTTTATGGGAACACTATTGCAACATCATACTTTGGCAAGTACAAAATATATGTCGCGTTGGATAGAGGAGAAGAATAAGTAAAAAATCCCGTCTCTTTAAAAAGAAACGGGATTTCATATATAAATCAACGATCTGCTATGCTAGCATCGTGACTGGGTTTTCAATATATTGTTTCAAAGTTTGCAAGAACTGTGCTCCGGTTGCACCGTCGATAGTTCTGTGATCGCAAGCCAAAGATAGCATCATCGTGTTTCCAACTACAATTTGTCCATTTTTCACCACTGGTTTTTCTACAATTGCTCCTACGGATAGGATGGCAGAATTTGGTTGGTTGATGATGGAATTGAATTCGGTAATTCCAAACATTCCAAGGTTGGAAATCGTGAAAGTACTTCCTTCCATTTCGGTAGGTAATAATTTTTTGTTTTTGGCTCTTCCGGCCAAATCTCTTACGTTTGCTCCAATTTGAGACAAACTCATACCATCCGTAAATGGCAATACTGGAACAACCAATCCGTCTTCAACAGCAACGGCAACACCAATATTCACGTGATAGTTGATGATGATGGATTCAGCAGTCCATTGTGAATTGATTTTTGGGTGTTTTTTCAAAGCCATTACAGAGGCTTTAATTATCATATCGTTAAAAGATACTTTGGTATCTGGAACGCTGTTAATAATAGCTCTTGATTTCATTGCTTCGTCCATTGTAACCTCGATGACCAAATTGTAATGTGGTGCAGTGAATAGAGATTCTGCCAAACGTTTTGCAATGATTTTACGCATTGTAGAGTTTTTAATCTCTTCAGTAGCTATTTGTCCTGCTGGAACGTAAGGTTTTGCAACTGCTGCAATTGGTTCTGATTTTGATGGAGCAACTTCCTGAGGTTTGTGATCTGCAACCTGAGGAATGCTTGCTGGCGTATAGTTCTCCACATCACTTTTGGTAATTCGTCCGTTTTCTCCTGAACCTTTTACTTGTGATAATTGAATGCCTTTTTCGCTTGCAATTTTCTTTGCCAATGGCGAAGCCAAAATTCTTTGTCCCTCAGCTGGAACTTCTTGCACAACTGGTGCAGCGGTTTGAGTAGCTGGTGCCGATTTTGCTTCTTCAGATGGAGCGGATAAAGGTGCAATTCCTACATTAGCAATAATTACACTAACATCTGTGCCTGCGGGTCCAATAATAGCTAATAAGCTATCAATTGCAGCAGATTCTCCTTCCTTAATTCCTATATATAACAAAGTTCCTTCGTTGAAAGATTCGAATTCCATTGTTGCTTTATCGGTTTCGATTTCAGCAAGCATATCGCCTTCGGTAACTTTATCGCCTACTTTTTTCAACCAGGTAGCTACAGTTCCTTCAGTCATCGTGTCGCTCAAACGTGGCATTGTCACTACGACAACTCCCGCTGGAAGCTCCCCAGCCCCCGAAGGGGGAGTTGTTGGGGTGGATTTTTGTGCCTCTAATTCATTTTTATTAACGCTCTCCGAAACTCCCCCTTCGGGGGTTGGGGGGCTTTGACTTATTAAAGCGGAAATATCTTCGCCTTCGTTTCCTATAATTGCTAAAAGTGAATCTACAGGTGCAGTTTCTCCTTCTTGAATTCCAATATATAAAAGTGTTCCTTCGTTGAAAGATTCAAATTCCATTGTTGCTTTGTCGGTTTCAATTTCAGCCAGCATATCGCCTTCGCTTACTTTGTCTCCTACTTTTTTTAACCAGGTTGCCACCGTTCCATCTGTCATTGTGTCGCTTAAACGAGGCATCGTTACAATTGTAGCCATAATTGATTTTATAGTTTATGAGGAATAAATGGGTAGTTTTCTTGTTCGTAAACTACATCGTATAATTGTTGTACTTCTGGGTATGGAGATTCTTCAGCGAATTTTACACATTCTTCTACTAAATCTTTAACTCTTTGGTCGATTGCTTCAATTTCTGCTTCGGTAGCATATTTTTGATCTTTGATTACGTCTAAAACTTGGGTGATCGGGTCAATTTTTTTATACTCTTCCACTTCTTCTTTTGTACGGTATAATTGCGCATCTGACATAGAGTGCCCTCTATAGCGATAGGTCTTCATTTCAAGAAAAGTTGGTCCGCCACCGCTTCTCGCGCGCTCGATTGCTTCGCTCATTGCTTCAGCGACTTTTACTGGGTTCATTCCGTCAACTGGTCCGCAAGGCATTTCGTATCCTAAACCTAGCTTCCAAATATCTGAGTGGTTTGCCGTTCTTTCTACAGAAGTTCCCATTGCATAGCCATTGTTTTCAACTATAAAAACTACGGGAAGATTCCATAGCATAGCCATATTGAAGGCTTCGTGTAATGAACCTTGACGAGAAGCGCCGTCTCCAAAATAAGTCATCGTTACTCCGCCAGTTTCAAAATATTTATCGGCAAAGGCAAGTCCAGCTCCAATTGGGATTTGACCTCCCACGATACCATGACCACCATAAAAACGGTGTTCTTTTGAGAAAATGTGCATAGAACCACCCATTCCTTTTGATGTTCCAGTAACTTTTCCCATTAGTTCGGCCATAACTCTTCTAGGATCAACTCCCATACCAATAGGTTGCACATGGTTCCTGTATGCGGTAATCATTTTGTCTTTTGTCAAGTCCATAACGTGCAAAGCGCCCGCCAAAACGGCTTCTTGACCATTGTATAAATGTAGAAATCCTCTAACTTTTTGTTGAATGTAAAGTGCTGCTAGTTTGTCTTCAAACTTTCTCCAAAGCAGCATATCTTCATACCACTTTAAATAAACTTCCTTTGTAACTTCTTTCATTTGTTTTTCTTTTGTAATGTGTAGTTAACTTAAAATTAGTTGAATTGAGCAGTATAAAACAGTTCAACGCTATCTCAATTTTATAGTTTTTGTTGTATTTTTAATTGTTTCCAATACTAATAGTAGGTTCTTTCCGACGTATTTAGAATAGGAATTATCGAAATGCAAAAATAGGACATTTCAAGGAAGTAGTAAAATTAAAAGTACACTTTTAGTACTAATTTTGTTCTTTTTATAAAAACTTTTTATCAAACATAAAGGGAAGTAGGTTTTTTAACGATGCAGACTTGTATATACTTCCCACTTCGCCCATAAAATAGATTTCGATTGGAGATTCTTGTTTTATCTCATATTCAGCTATAGATTGCCTGCAAGAACCGCAAGGAGGAATTGGCGCAGTCGTTGTATTTGTGTCTGAAGCTGCGGTAATAGCCATTTTTAGAATTTTCGCATCTGGATACATTGCTCCAGAATGAAAAACAGCGACACGTTCTGCACAAAGTCCAGAAGGATAAGCTGCATTTTCTTGGTTGGAACCTATAACTATTTTCCCGTTATCCAATAAAAGAGAAGTGCCAACTCTAAATTTAGAATAGGGAGCATAAGCCTTTTTTCTGACTGCAACAGCTTGTTCCATTAGATTTTGAATATCTATAGGTAATTCCTCCATGGAATCAAAAACGGAGAATTGGCTAGTAATGCTGATTTCTTTCATTTTTTTTAGACAAAAAATCCAAATTTCTCACGATGCTTCGGCAGAAATTTGGATTTTAATTATTGGTTAATAGTTTTTAGTATTCATCGTATTGATCGCCAAAATTAAAGGTAAGCGAGAATCGTAATGTGTTTTCCAAAGGGTTTTTGATTTGAGATGTAGAAAATAAATAAGAAACATCAACTTTGACTACATTATATTTGAATCCTGCTCCAAGAGAGAAAAATTGTCTAGCTCCTTTTTCTGGACTTTCATGAAAATAACCCATTCGCAAAGCAAAGGAATCTTGGTACAAGTATTCTGCACCTGCGGAATAAGTGATTTCTTTTAACTCTTCACTGAAACCGCCTGAAGCATCAGAGAAGGATTGAGTAGCTCCTTCAAACCATCCTATAGAACTGTAATTTTGATTATTTATAGAAGAATCAGCGCTATTGACAATCCCATCGTTATTTAAATCAACAACCGTTTGCGGACTTGGCACTAGCAATTTGTTAAACTCAACATTTACAGCAACTTTGTTATAATCGTCTAAAATAAAATCAAAACCAGTTCCTACTTTTAAATTTGCAGGTAAAAAATTGTTGCTAAATTCAGTGTTGTCGTAGCTTATTTTTGGACCTAAATTTTGAATGTTGAATCCTGCTCTCCATCTCCCATTGAAATCATTGTAGGCCACTTCTTCTGATTGAAAGAATCCCGCAACATCAAATGCAAAGGCGTTTGCAGCAGAAGCATCGCCTACCTCTGAAGCTACTTCTAAATTAGAACTGATAAATCGACCACCAACAGCCAAAGAGAATTTCTCGCTTAGTTTCAAAGAATAAGATCCATCAAAGGTTAATTCGCTTGGTGACACTGTCCTAGGAATTTCGTTTGGATCACCAGTTTGGCGAAGTTCGATTTCACCAAGTCCAAAAAATCTAAAACTTCCAGCAAATGCACTTCGTTCATTTATCCGGTTATAATAGTTCAGTTGTCCTAAGGATATATCATTAACAAGATCAGTAAGATAGGGCGTGTAGCTAATAGAAAAACCTGTTTTATCTATTGCAAAGGCATATTTTGCTGGATTCCATTGTTGCGAAAAAGCGTCAGGCGAACTAGCTACGCCATTGTCTGCCATACCTGCAGCTTTGGCATCGGCAGCTACTAACAAAAAGGGAACACCTGTGGTAATAACATTTGTTGGTGTTTGAGCTGTAGCAAACGTAATTATAAATAAAAAGACAAAAAGTAATGCTGTTTTTCTCATGGATGTAAAATTAAAGGTACAAATATAGTATTTTATTAAAGTATTACAAGTTTTTCAAATTTTTCAGTTTTTGTATTAGTCGAGTTCGACTTAACGGTAAGTTTATAAACATAAACTCCTTTTCCTATTCTATTTCCAAAATCATCTTTTCCGTCCCAGGTAATTTCTTTTGACAGAAACCCTTCAGTAGAAATGATTTGATTCTTTGTCCAAACCACTTTTCCTGTTATTGTCATCACTTGAACCTGAACATCTAAGGGCTCAAAAGGTTTGTTATGTGAGAACCAAAACTCTGTATAATTGACAAATGGGTTGGGATAATTCAAAACATTTGTTAATGTAAGCGATTCATTACCAGCTACAATAAATTGAATTTCGGAGGTGATTGGATTATTATAAACATCCCAAGCCTTGAAAGTTATAGTGTGCAAACCAGCAGCTAAATTTCGAAAAGGAAAGCGCAATGATCCTTTTGTAAAATCATCCAGATTCGTTTGATAATAATCGTTTAAAATGTAAGGATTATTAACGTCGCCATCCAATATTGCAATCATATCATGCCCTATTCCGCTCGCAGTATTAATGCCGTTTTCATCTTCGAGGTTTGCGAGTAAGAATGGAGAGTCATTCGTTGTGCCACCCGAAACAAAAGTTTCGTCGTTCATATATAACTTTACTGTAGGACTTATATTGTCTACAATCGCATTTTCATTTATTCCGCCCACTTTTATGTTAGTGTCAGAGCCAGTTTGATTCTCGAAAAGTTGATTTTTTTTGGAATAAAAACTAATTTTCCCATTGGCTAATGGAATTCGAATATCTCTTGGAACTATAAAGCTGAATTCAAATTGACCATTTGTCACTGAAGCATTACCTCTAAAAATGGTTTCACCAAGCACGTTAAATGGCATTGACGGGCTATTTCCATCATTATTTAAGGTTGTTCTTGTAATAAATTTATCGAACATAGTAGTTGAAAGCTCTCCATTATAGTTAGTTAAGGGAACATTATTTTCGTCTGTAATTTCGCCTGATATTTTCATTTTTGCCAATGATTTGAAATCGTCAATAGGTTGTGTTACGGGAATATCATTTACTTTTGTTAATCTGATTTTAGGTTTGGCTATGGCAAGCATAAGGGCTGGATCCCCTATATAGAAAACGACATTCGTTGAGGAATTTGGATTGCTGTTTTTAGCCATTCGCAAGGACTCTGCTATTGAAGTATATTGGTTAGAGCCATATGAAAATAAATAGTTAGCTAGAACATCATTAAAATTTTCGGCGCTAAATTGCCCAATGGATCGAATGGTAGTAATCATAGAGATGGCGCCGCCTTTTGGGTTCCAGTAGGTATATTCGCCAGCTGTCGGCCTGGTTGGATTGTCAAACCGTGAAAAATCGCAGGTGATGGTAATAAATAATGGGTATCTGTATTGATTATTTAAATTTTGTCCGTCTGATTTTTCCCAAATTCGTTCGCTCGTAAGGCCGTCTTCTCCGCCATGACCAAGATAATTTAAAACCAACGCGCCTTTTTCGAATGCACTGAACATTTCCGTGCGAGCTTTAGGATACCGTGATCCGCCTGCGGAAGCTTCCTGAACATAAGAATCTAATAGTATTTTATTAACGTTTAAAAAGGGTTTTTCAAAAGTGATTTTATCTGCCAAAATATTATGCCTGTTTTGCAAGCTAGCGTCTGATGTCTTATCAGAATCATCTGATATCATCAAATAATTGTTTCTCCAGCTTCCATAGGATTTTATGTCGTGGTATTCTATAACTTTATTAACCATTTCATCAGCTTGTTGGGCATTGTCATGTATCATTCTTCCCACAGCGATGTCGATTCCTCCATAAAATGAGCCTATGTTTCCTTCGCCTGCGTCCATTAGTCCAAAGAAATCATCAGATGCATATGATCCTTCACCTACTGTGTTACTTCTTAATGCATGATAAATAGGAACTATATTAGTATTGTTTGGGATTCGATTTTTAAAATCATAGGTTGCATCGCCAAAAAGATTGACATATTTCACTTTTTTTGAAAGGTCTGATGCATTGTCATAAATATATTTGATACAATTTCTTATTGCGGCAACATCCTGTTTTCCTGACGAAAATTCTTGATAAATAGATTCAAGAGTTATTACTTTTACATTTAATTTAGAATAAGAGCGATGAAAATTTGCTAATTTTTCAGCTTGAGAAGACAAAAAGGAGGGTGTTATTATCACGTAATCGATATCCTGAAATTGGCCTTGTGCATTTTTAAAAATGGTTCCTTTTATATTTTGGTTTGCAATTTTTGTTTTATTAGTTTTTAAAGGAGTATAAAAATCCAAGGGGTCGATAGCTACATATTTACGAATCTCTCCTAGATTTGCTTTAAAAGAAAAAGAAGTTTGATTTGCATTTTCGGCCTTGGTTACATTATATATATCAGTAACATCCCAAATCTGGGAAATACCAGCAGCATTCGAAACATTATAACTCACAATACCCGAACTTGAAATGGACAAATCGTATTGAAATCGAAATTGTTTCCCATACCCTTGTAGCTTGCTTTTTGCAATAAGACTTATTTTTTCAAGGTATCCTTTTGAACCTGGGACGCCGTTATTATTGTAAGAAAATTTTATTTTTATAGTTTCAGAAGCTGGAATCGGCGTGTTGCTAGCCAGAGAGCCTACATTAAACACAGTACTAGAATTGGGCACTATAGACGAAAGTGAAATGGTTCCCACCTCTTGCCCATTCGCAACAACTTTGAAGGAAGTGAGTGTAAAAGAAGCCGCAGCAACAGTTGCGTTTAGTTTTACAGGTGTTGTTGTGTCAATATTTGGAAAACTAAAAGTAAATTCTTGATCTTGATTGATATCAAATGATTCGCCATACCATTGTCGACCAAGACGCGCAATATTTACAAGGTCTTCTTCGTGAAATTGATAATCGTCAAAGGTATTTAGATTTAAAATACTATTCCCGCTTGGTTGAGCCATAGTTGAAATTCTTTTACCGTCAGTACCTTGAACCGTTACATAATAATAAGACTTTGAATCGTATAAATTATTGTTGGTCTGGCTTTCGTTATTAAAGACATCAACCCCTTCTGCATAAAATAATATATAGTCTTCATTATTGAAAACGCCATCGCTTTCGCCAATGATTTGAATAGCATTTTCTGTTAAATCTATTGGATAGGGAATGCTGTTTGATAACGGGACCATTCTTCCTCCATTTCCGTAAATTTTTATTTTTTTTGGATCTATCGCATTAAAATTGAGACCTAATTGTTGCAGAAAACTTTTTGAAATTTTATATACACCTGATTTTTCAATATAAAACTGATACCAATCACCTGTTGATAAAACCGAATTTGTGATGACACTCGTTTTATTAGTTTGTGAAATTCTTGAAGAGTTTTCACTACTAACAGAATAGGAAAAAGAAGTAATCCTTTTAAATCCAAAATCAGCTTTTACAATTGGAGACAAGACAAGAAAAACTTGTTTTAAACCTCTTGATTCATTAATTTTTAAAGATGCTGAAGGATTTTTTTGGATGTTTGCAGGGTCTAAATCACCGAGTTGTGATGTTGTTAATGATTCGTAAACTACATTAGTAATTTGAACGGTGTTTCCGCTAAAAGAACTTGATTCTGTTATGTTTAAGATAAAAGAAATAGCTCTTTTCGATGTGTCATAATGATAACTACTGCCAATAAATTGCGGGGCATTAATTTTGAAATCCCCAAACGACATTTCATTTTTATCAAGCCATTCAATAGCCACGTCTCCTTTAATCTGTGCAAAAGAAATAAAAGGGATTAGTGCGAAATATATAAATAATTTTTTCTTCATTATTTTTTTAAACGTGATTATGGGCAATTTATTACGAGGAGTAAAAATAAATCATTTAGTGTAATTGTAAATAATAAATAATATATATTTGCGTTGTGATGTATATTATATGCGATAATAGGCAGTTCTATTATAAATATTAAAAAAATTTTGTTGCATTTTAATGCTTAATTATTATATTGCACCACTGAAATTATTACCTACTAAATACTATGAAAGTAAACATAAACAAGGTTTTACAATTGATATTGTCAATGATGTTGATTACGGGTTTTGCCAGTTGTAGCAAAAAGAATTCTACTTCAGTATCTTCAAGAGGAACAGGGTGGAATGTAGGTAACAAGAAAGGGTCGATTAATAAGAAACAAGAAGCTGGTCCAGGTCTTGTTTTCATTGAAGGAGGAACTTTCACAATGGGTAAAGTAGAAGACGATGTGATGCATGATTGGAATAATACTCCAACTCAACAACATGTTCAGTCTTTTTTTATGGATGAAACTGAGGTAACCAATAAAATGTATTTAGAATACTTAGATTGGGTAAAAAAAGTATTTCCTCCAACTGACGAAAACTATAAAAACATTTACGAAGGAGCGTCGCCAGACACGCTTGTATGGAGAGATAGATTGGGTTATAACGAAACTATGACCAACAATTATTTAAGACATCCATCTTATGGAGATTACCCTGTTGTGGGTGTAAACTGGATTCAAGCTGTTGAGTTCAGCAAATGGAGAACGCAACGTGTAAATGAAGCTTTGCTAGAAAAAAACGGATATCTTAAGAAAAATGCTAAAACATTAGACGTAACTGCCGAAAGTAATTTTGACACAGAAACCTATTTGAACTCACCAACGTTAACGTATGGTGGAAACGCGGAAATAGTTTTGCCAGGAAAATATACTGATAAAAAAGGTGGTAAAAGAGTCACTAAGCCAGGTAAAGATGGCAAAGTTATTGAACCAACAAATATTTATGCCCAGCGTTCCTCTGGAATTCTTCTTCCAGAATATAGACTTCCTACCGAAGCGGAATGGGAATATGCGGCAGCAGCTGATGTGGGACAAAGAGAGTATAATATTTACAAGGGACAGAAAAAATATCCTTGGTCAGGAAGCTACACACGTTCTGGAAAAAGACAAAGTAAAGGTGATCAATTAGCCAATTTCAAACAAGGAAATGGCGATTATGGTGGTATTGCGGGATGGTCTGATGATGGCGCCGATATTACGGATGAAGTTAAAAAACATCCAGCTAATGATTTTGGACTTTATGATATGGCTGGAAATGTAGCCGAATGGGTTCTTGACGTTTACAGACCAATTATTGATAATGAGGCAAATGATTTCAATTATTTTAGAGGGAATCAATATACCAAAAACAAAATTGGAAAAGATGGAAGGAGTATTATTATTAGTAAAGATAGTATTCAATATGCCACTTTAAGTAACGGTAAAAGAGTGGCAACAGGCTTACCGGGTCAAATCGCACAAGTTCCAGTTGATGAAAAGGAAACTTATTTGAGACAAAATTTTGACAAAAGTGACAACATTGGATATAGAGATGGGGATAAAGAGTCTACTAAGTTTTTTAATTTTGCAGATTCAGAGTCTGATACTAAGAAAGTAAAAGAAGAAAGATCAATGTATAACTCTCCTAAACATAACGTTTCAACAGACAGTTTAGGCAAAATGGTTAGAAATTACGATAAATCAAATAAAAGGACTACCCTAATAAATGATAACATAAGAGTTTATAAAGGCGGGTCTTGGCGAGATAGAGCCTATTGGTTAAATCCAGCTCAAAGAAGATATTTTCCTCAAGATATGGCTACAGACTATATTGGATTTAGATGTGCAATGTCTAAGGTAGGTGCTAAGTCCGACAAAGGAAGAAGAGCTAGAAATTAAATATATCTAAAATACATATAAAAGCCCTTTGATTAGGGCTTTTATTTTTTTAAACCGTTTCAAATGGACATAAATTATATTCATAGTTTATTTTTAAAATGCAATTCTGTTTCGATTGATACACGTAAAATTCAAAAAAATTCATTTTTTGTTGCAATTAAAGGAGAGAATTTTGATGCCAATACATTTGCTAAAGAAGCACTCGAAAAGGGAGCTTCTTATGTTCTAATTGACAATAAAGACTATTTTATTGATCATAGGACTGTACTGGTCGAAAACAGTTTGTTAGCCTTGCAAGAATTAGCAAAATTTCATCGGCAGCATTTAAAATTGCCCATAATAGCTCTAACTGGTAGTAATGGAAAAACAACCACAAAAGAACTTATTAATGTTGTACTATCTAAAAAGTATAACACCAAAGCTACAATTGGAAATTTAAATAATCATATAGGTGTTCCGTTGACGTTATTGTCTTTCGATAGCGAAACTGAGATTGGAATAGTAGAAATGGGCGCTAACCATCAAAAAGAAATAGAATTTCTATGCGAATTGGCGAAACCTGATTTTGGCTACATCACTAATTTTGGTAAGGCGCATTTAGAGGGTTTTGGCGGAGTAGAAGGTGTTATACAAGGAAAAAGTGAGATGTATAATTATCTATCCGAAACAAATAAAATAGCTTTCATCAATTTAGAAGACCCGATACAGGTTATTAAAGCTAAAGCGTTAGATTACTTTTCCTTTGGCATCAATAATGAAAATGCAGCTGTAAATATAATTGGCATAAAAGCAAATCCATTCGTTGAAATCGGCTATTCAGATATTGTCATTAAAACTCATTTAATAGGACTGTATAATGCGAATAATGTTAATGCAGCGCTGACCATCGGAAAGTATTTTAAAGTTGAGGATTTAGCTATAAAAGAAGCTTTAGAAAGTTATATTCCTGAAAATAACAGATCGCAACTTTTGCTGAAAGGTACAAACCAAATTATTTTAGATGCTTATAATGCCAATCCTAGTAGTATAGCTGTTGCTATTGAAAATTTTTTGCAATTAGGCGATGTTAACAAAATTATGATTTTAGGCGATATGTTTGAGTTGGGAGAAGAAAGTAGTAAAGAGCATAAAACAATTGTGAGTTTACTTTTAAACGAAAAAGATATTAGATGTTTCTTTATTGGAAAGGATTTTTTCGAGAATCAAATGAACGTAAATAATTTTCATTTTTACAAAACTTTCGAGGAGTTTTCTAATTATTTGAAAGAGGTAAAAATCGATAACAGTTCGATTCTAATTAAAGGTTCTAGGGGAATGGCTTTAGAGCGTACATTAGACTTTTTATAACGACAATAAACTATAAATAACGCCATTTTAAGAACTGAAATGGCGTTATCTTTTTAATTAAATACTCATTAGATATCCAATGAGATTCTCCTTCTTGTTGAGATCCAGTTTTTTCCGCAATCTATAACGCGCCAGTTCCACACCTCCTCCTGAAATATTCATGATTTCGGCTATCTCCTTCGTTGACATATTCATCAATAAATAGGTAGATAAATCCAACTCTCGCGGAGAAATGGTAGGGCATTTTTCTTTTAATCGTTTTAAAAAGTCAAAATGAACATTTTTGATGTGTTTTTCTAGGTCTTTCCAGCTATGATCAGCATTTACTTCTTTTACAATGCTTTTGTTTAATTTTGTAAATTGAAATTTAGAAGATTCATCAAATGTTTCCGTATTTATGTCTTTAAGTTTATGTATAATTCCATTTAAAATCTTGTTTTTCTTAACAACTTGCAATGAATTAGTCACTAATTCCTTGTCCTTTGATAAGATTTGAATTTTAAGTTTTTCGTTTTTTAATCGTTCTATTTCTTTTTCTAAATCAAATTGTTCCTGTTTTATCCTGGATTCTTTTTCCAGGTAAAGTCTTCTCTGCTCAATAGTCTCGTAGTATTTGTTTTTTCTAATTTTAGCTTGAATATTTTTCCTTATATAATAAATTATTATACTGAAAACGATAATGTAAAAAATCAAAGCTAAAAAATGTCTGTACCAAGGAGGAGATATTTTAAAGGGAAAGGTTGCTTCATCAGATTGGATTCCATAACTATTCAACACTTTGACTTTCATTGTGTAGTTGCCCTCCCTTAAATTTGTATATTCTTTTAGTGATGACGTTGACCAATTACTCCAGTTATCATCAAAGCCATCCAATAAATAAGAGAATTTAATGTTTTCGATATTTTCATAAGATGGTGAGGAAAAATTGAATTTCACATAATTGGATTGATATGGGATTTTATATTTTATAGTCGTACTTTTTCCATTTCCAAAAAATAAAGTATCCTGTAGGGCAGAGAAACTCCGTATAAAAACTTTTGGTTTAGTAATAAAATC
>CAMDGJ010000047.1 GCA_945897545.1 Flavobacterium psychrophilum | reverse complement strand
TTCATTACACGAAAAATTAGAGAAGGACCAAAACAATAATGCGGTGGTCAATGCTAAGGTTTTACTGCAAAATTCCTCAAGCAATATTATCAGCACATCTAAAGATAAACTCGTAATTATTGATGGTTTAGAGGATTTTATAATCGTAGATAAAGACAATGTCTTACTTATTTATCCAAAGAGTAAGGAGCAGGAAATAAAAGGAATTGTAAGTCAACTTAAAGCGAATTAATTTTCGCTTTTTTTATTTCTTTAAATAAACTTCTCTAACTTTCTTGAACAAATTGGAGGAATAAACAAACTCAACAATAGCTGCATTATCTGTTCTGAAAATTTCTTCTTTAGTGCCTTCCCATTCTTTTAAGCCATTTTTAAGGAAAATAATTTTCTCTCCAATTTCCATCACAGAGTTCATATCGTGGGTGTTAATTACTGTGGTGATGTTGTATTCTTCCGTTATTTCCTTGATAAGATTATCAATCAATGTTGCTGTGTTTGGATCTAAACCTGAATTAGGTTCATCACAAAACAAATACTTAGGGTTATTTACAATCGCCCGGGCAATAGCAACTCTTTTTTGCATTCCTCCCGAAATTTCAGAGGGTAGTTTATTATGTGCACCTTCGAGAGCTACTCTTTTTAAAACAAAATCTACTCGATCCTGAATTTTTTTATTATTATCCTTGGTAAACATTTTTAACGGGAAACCTACGTTCTCTGAAACTGTCATCGAGTCAAATAGTGCGCTTCCTTGAAAAAGCATTCCAATCTCTGTTCGTAGTTCTCGCTTTTCATCATAATCAAGATCTGAATAAATTCTGCCGTCAAACGAAATTGTTCCTACTTCTGGCGTGTGAATCCCAAGTAAAGATTTTAACAACACTGTCTTTCCTGATCCACTTTGTCCTATAATCAAATTGGTTTTTCCTGTTTCAAAAACTGCCGAAACACCTTTAAGAATTTTGGTGTCGCCAAATGATTTCTCAATATTTTTAACTTCTATCATTAGGTTAAAAGTAATTGTGTTAAAATATAATTTACCAAAATAATCATAACTGATGTCCAGACAAACCCAACGGTACTAGCTTTGCCCACTTCAAGAGCACCACCTTTCATATAATAGCCGTGGAATGACGGAATTGAAGCTAATAACAGACCAAAAATAAATGACTTAATAAAAGCGTACGCGACATGAAACGGAATAAAATCAACCTGAACTCCATCAATAAAAGCTGCGCTTGTACCAAATCCTCCATAAACAGTAGCGATATATCCTCCGAAAATACCTAAAAACATACTAATCCCAATAACGAATGGATATAGTAAAACAGCGATAAGTTTTGGAAAAACCAGATAATTTAAGGAATTCACACCCATAACTTCTAAGGCGTCAATTTGCTCTGTCACCCGCATCGATCCTATACTTGAAGTTATAAATGAACCCATTTTTCCGGCCATAATAACGGATATAAATGTAGGAGCAAATTCTAAGATTACGGATTCTCTAGTAGCATATCCAATTAGATTTTTAGGAAGTAACGGATTGCTTAGATTAAGTGCCGTTTGAATAGCTACAACACCTCCTACGAAAAACGAAATAAATGCCACAATGCCCAGTGAACCAATAATTAAATCATCAATTTCTTTGTAGATAAGCCCTCTCATCACAGACCATTTGGTCTGTTTACTGAAAATTTCTTTCACCATTAAAAAGTATTTTCCTATTTGTGATAAATAACGAACGAGCATCATAGTTTTTAAATATTGTCAAAAATAGTTATAAGTTATGAGTTATGAGTTATGAGTTGTGTGCTTTTTTATAATTTATAATTTAATGTTTACTTTTATTTTTTTGTACATTTGATTTATAAAAACAACAGAAATGCCGGAGATTTTTCGTTTTTTTGGAATTAGATTTTTCTATTTTAGTAACGACCATTTGCCCATTCACGTTCATATTAAAAACGCAGATGGAACTGCAAAATTCAGCGTTAGCCCAGTCGAATTAATCGAAAACAAAGGGATTAAGAAAAAAGATCTTTTATTGGCTGAAAGTATAATTGAGGAAAACAAAGAATTAATTATCACACATTGGAATGATTTTTATAACTCATAAATAAATGGAAGCAAAAAAAATATGGTTTGACAAGGAATTTATTTTTGTTGAAACAACAGATAACAAAACAGGAAAAATGCCACTTGAATGGTTTCCACGTCTTAAAAATGCAACTTTAAAACAGTTAGAGCAGTTCGAATTATGGTCTGACAATAGTTGGATTCATTGGGAAGCTTTAGGAGAAGATTTATCAGTAGAAGGGTTTTTTAAATTCAGAAAAGATTTACAATCTACTAATTAGCCAAATAATTTCTTTTTCATTTTCTGTAAACGATACTTTCTAATGAAGCTTGCCTGCTCGAGGTTTACTAGTAAAGGCGTGTTCGCTTTTTTTGCCTTCCAAAAGCCTTGAATATAATCTAAAAAAAGCAAAGGCTTCTTTTTCATCATCGCCAGTTTTGCCGATGCTATTGCAGTAATAAAAAATCCGTAGCCCAAGGTATAAAAGGCTTCCCCTTGTTTATAACGAGCTGTTTTGTTATAGTTAGCACCAGTGGGTTTTAGGTGTTTTACGATTAAAGAAGCATCAGTTAGTACTTTCCAACCGTAATATTTAGCCAGTAATTCGTCGACAGTGTCCCAGCCCATAGCTGGTTTTAATCCCTTAATTTGTTTAAAGGTTTCTTTTCTATAGGCTTTTAGCGCGCCTCGAATGTGATCTTTATCGGTTAGGTTTTCCAGAACCCAATCGCCATTTTTTTCAACGTAGCAAAATCCTCCCACCATTCCAATTTGCGAATTGGATTGAAAATGTTTGATAATCGTTTCGAAGTAGTTAGAAGGAAAAATCAAATCGGCATCTATTTTTACAATGATATCATAATTCTCATCCACAGTTTCGAACCCTTTCTGAAAAGCTTGAATGACTTTGCTTCCCGGTAAATGTATCGCTTCAGAAGTTTTGTTTACCAATGTGATGAACGGATTCTCTTTGGCGAAAGCCAATACAATTTCGGCAGTTTTGTCTGTAGAATTATCATTAACCACAACAATTTTTGACGGCAAAACCGTTTGCGAAATCAAAGATTGCAATGTCAAAGCGATAAAAGATTCTTCGTTGTAGGACGGAATGACAATGTAATAAGCCCCCCAACCCCCTAAGGTGGAGTTAGATGGCTTTTGTGAATTGGGATTGTTCATTTTAGACGAATTTGTTTTCAATCTATTTTGTTCCCCCTTTGGGGGTTAGGGGGCTTTTCTCAGCATAAACGATATAATATCTTGGTGTGATAAATCGCAATAAAGGGCGAAAACCAATTTTCTTTACTGGATGTGTAAATTTTTCTCTATCGATTATTTTCCAGCCTGTTTTTTCTAAAAGCCAGTCTAATTGCCAATCTTCAAATTCGTGGTAATGTCGGTCCCACATATCAGTTTTACTGCGATAAGCAGGCGAAAACCAAAGTCGCAATGGGATTGAGATTAAAAGTTTATCACATTTTACATTTTCCAGAACAGTATAGGGATTCAATAAATGTTCAAATATTTCAAAAGCGGTAAAAACACTGTAGTTTTCGTCTTGTAATGCAATTTGATTGTTGTCGATATCTTCGCCTGTTGTGTTTTTTACAGCGTATCCGTTTTCGACCATTATTTTAGAAAAAGGATTGGGAACTCCTAAATCGAATATGGTTTCAGTAGTGGAGATGTGTTTTTGTAAAAATTCTAATGTATGTTTGAATCTTTTATTAGGAAATGTTTTTTCGTACATATTGGTTTTTTAGCCCCGATAATAGTGGAAATCCTTTTATGCCGGTGTTCGGCTCAAAAGATTGCAACGAATAGCGGGAAATTGCTTCAAATGAAATTAATATCTATAAACAAAGGCGTTGACATTCATTCCTGCGCCAACGGATGCAAAGATAAGGACATCTCCTTTATGTAGTTCTTGATTTTCGATTTTTCCGCGAATTAACAAATCCAGCAGCGTAGGAACGGTCGCCACACTACTGTTTCCAAGCTCGTGAATGCTCATCGGCATAATATCCTTTGGTACTGATTTGCCATATAATTTGTAGAAACGGTGAATTATAGCTTCATCCATTTTTTCATTTGCTTGATGAATAAGGATTTTTTTCACGTCGTCAATACCCAATCCGCTTTTATCTAGACAGCTTTTCATAGCTGCAGGAACTTGGCTTAACGCAAATTCATATATTTTCCTGCCATACATTTTGATGTAGCGAGTATCCTCTTTTAAATCGGGATTGTAGGATGGTCCGAAGAATAAATATCCGGCCTCATCATAGGCAAAAGTGGCGCTTTCATAAGATAACAGTCCAGTTTCGTCATCCGAAGCTTCTATAATTGTCGCGCCTGCTCCGTCAGAATATATCATAGAATCCCTATCGTGATGGTCAACAACTCTCGAAAGTGTTTCGCCGCCAATGACCAAACAACGTTTTGCCATTCCTGATTTGATGAAAGCATTAGCTTGAAGCACGCCTTCTATCCAGCCTGGGCAGCCAAAGAGAATGTCATAGGCAACACATTTTGGGTTTTTTATTTGTAATTTATGTTTAACGCGAGTGGCTAAACTCGGAATGATATCGGATTGTTTTGAGCCATATTTTACATCACCAAAATTATGTGCAAAAATGATGTAGTCAATGGTTTCTTGGTCTATTCTTGCATTTTCAATTGCTTTAATGGATGCCAAAAAAGCTAAATCAGAAGCACATTGATCGTGTGATGCATACCTTCTTTTTTCTATTCCGGTAATCCCTTTAAATTTTTCGATAACAATTTCATTTGGATATCCAAAAGGAGAACCATCTTCGTTTAAAAACGCATGTTTGACAAAGTCAGAATTGCTAACTTTTATCTCTGGAATGTAACTTCCTACGCCAGATATTTTTATTTTCATTTGGTATGTATAAAAAATGTAGGCTAATTTAAAAATAAAAAATGATTTAACGGCATAAAATATACTATGCGTGCATATAATGATGAAATAAACAGTATTGCTTGATTAAACTGGTAAAAATGCAGATTATTCAATTTTTTGGGCTATTTTTATTTGCATGATGGTTGCTATACTCAAAGCTTGAGTTTTGATTTTTTCCGCTTTTTCTCCAATAAAATTCGAGTCAACAGTAGTGTAAAAGTGATTTAGCCAAATTTTAAACAGTGCAGGAGTTAAAGATTCTTTTTGATTAATATCTAGATGAATTTAGGTTAAATTTTTTACATAACCGCCAGTTCCTAATATAGCTTGAGACCAAAAAGTGACTAAAATTGGCAAATGTTCTTCTAAATGAATTTTCACCACATCAGTAAAAATATAACTTATAGAATCGTCCGTTAGTAGTTTTTTGTAGAATTCCTCTACTAATAAATACAAGTCATCTTGGTTTTGAATGTCGTTCATTTGTATTGTTTAAAAAAAATGTCCCGATTTCTCGAGACATTTTAATGTAAATTAATTTTCGATATAAGCTTCAATTGGAGCACAACTGCAAACTAAATTTCGATCGCCATAGGCTTCATCTGCTCGACGAACGGTTGGCCAAAATTTATTGTCTGCCACATAATCCAACGGAAATGCAGCTTGTTCACGAGTATATGGATAAATCCAATTATCACTGGTGACCATCATTAAAGTGTGTGGTGCATTTTTCAAAACATTGTTCGGATTGTCAATTGCTGCCGATTCAATTTCTTTTCTTATCGCAATCATAGCGTCACAAAAACGATCTAATTCTTCTAAATTTTCACTTTCGGTAGGTTCAATCATCATCGTTCCTGCCACTGGAAAGGAAACAGTAGGTGCGTGAAAGCCATAATCCATTAGTCGTTTTGCGATGTCGGTAACTTCAATTCCCTTTTCTTTAAAAGGACGACATTCAATAATCATTTCATGAGCAGCACGGCCCATTTCTCCAGAATACAAAGTTTCGAAGTGGCCGTTTAATTTTTCCTTTATATAATTGGCATTTAAAATGGCATATTCTGTCGATTTTTTCAATCCTTCAGCGCCAAGCATACAAATGTACCCGTAAGAAATTAAGCAAACCATCGCCGAACCCCAAGGTGCTGCGGAAATTGCTGTTATAGCATTTTCTCCACCAGTTGGAATTACAGGATTTGTTGGTAAAAACGGAACTAATTGTGGAGCAACGCAAATTGGACCAACTCCTGGACCACCACCGCCATGAGGTATGGCGAAGGTTTTATGTAGATTTAAGTGACAAACGTCAGCGCCAATTGTTGCCGGATTTGTTAATCCAACTTGAGCATTCATATTCGCACCGTCCATATAAACTTGTCCTCCATTATCGTGAATTAATTGAGTGATTTCTTTTATTGCGCTTTCAAAAACACCGTGAGTGGATGGATACGTTACCATTAAACAAGAAAGATTAGCTGAGTATAAAATCGCTTTTTCTCTTAAATCTTCTACATCAATATTTCCATTTTCTAATGTTTTTGTTACTACAACCTTCATTCCAGCCATTGCTGCCGAAGCAGGATTTGTTCCGTGTGCCGATGATGGAATTAAAGCAATATTTCTGTGATGATCGCCACGTGATTGATGATATGCACGAATAACCATTAATCCTGCATATTCACCTTGTGCTCCTGAATTGGGTTGTAATGTGGTTCCTGCAAAACCAGTAATGACGTTTAATTGTTGTTCTAATTTAGTCAGCATTTCTTGATATCCTTGCGCTTGATCTAGTGGTGCAAATGGGTGAATATTATTCCATTGTCCCATACTTAAAGGCAACATTTCTGAAGCAGCATTTAATTTCATAGTACAAGAACCAAGGGATATCATAGAATGATTTAATGCTAAATCTTTACGTTCTAGCATTTTGATGTAACGCATCAAAGCCGTTTCTGAGTGGTATTTGTTAAAGACATCGTGTTGTAAAAACGTTGAGGTTCTTTCTAAATTCGAAGGAATCTGACTTCCTTTTTGTAATTCAGAAATCGTTGATGCTTGTTTGCCCGTTGCTTCCGCAAAAATCGAAACAATTTTGTTTAAATCGGCAATACTTGTAGTTTCGTTTAACGAAATGGATACTGTATTTTCATCAACATAAAGGAAGTTTACTTCGTTTTGTTCGGCAATTTGACGAACTTTTGCAGCCTCAGTTTTGATAACAATAGTATCAAAAAACGCTGTATTGGTTTGGTATAAACCTAGTTTTTCCAATTCGCTTGCTACAGTTGCTGCTGAATTGTGTACTTTATTGGCAATATATTCTAAGCCTTTTGGTCCGTGAAATACGGCATACATTCCGGCCATAACAGACAATAAAACTTGAGCCGTACAAATATTTGAAGTCGCTTTGTCACGTTTAATGTGTTGTTCACGAGTTTGTAAAGCCATACGAAGTGCACGATTACCTTCAGTATCAACAGTTACACCAATAATTCTACCTGGCATTGAACGTTTGTATTCCGTTTTTGTAGCAAAATAAGCTGCGTGAGGTCCACCATATCCTAACGGTATTCCGAAACGTTGCGTTGTTCCCAAAACTACATCGGCACCCATTTCTCCTGGTGAAGTTAGTTTTATCAAACTTAAAATATCTGCTGCGACAGCCACTTTAATTTCTTTTGTTTTTGCCTTTGCAATAAATCCCGCATAATCGTGTATTTGACCAAATTTGCCTGGATATTGAAGAATGGCTCCATAAAAATCATCAGTAAAATCAAAGTCTTCGTGGTTTCCTATAACTAATTCCAAACCAATAGGAGTAGAGCGTGTTTGTAAAACAGATAATGTTTGCGGTAAAATTTCTTCTGAAACAAAGAATTTATTCACGTTATTTTTCTTTTGATCACGAGAACGAACATCAAACAATAACGCCATTGCTTCTGCGGCTGCTGTTCCTTCGTCAAGCAGTGAAGCATTAGCAATTTCCATTCCGGAGAGTTCAATAACCATCGTTTGAAAGTTTAGAATGGCTTCTAAACGACCTTGTGCAATTTCTGCTTGGTAAGGCGTGTATGCTGTGTACCAGCCTGGATTTTCAAAAATATTTCTTTGAATTACAGCAGGAATAATAGCTTGGTTGTAACCTAATCCGATATAAGATTGGAACATTTTATTCTTATCGCCTAACTTTTTTATATGATTTGCAAATTCAAATTCAGTCATAGCTGGTTCTAAATCTAATTCTGATTTCAAGCGAATATCTTTAGGAATAGTTTCAAAAATAAGCTGATCCATTGTTTCTGCACCAATAGTTTTCAACATATGTTGCAGGTCGTTCTCATTTGGACCTATGTGGCGTAATGCAAATGCGTCTGTTTTCATTAAATAGTATGCTCTAGAGAGTGTTTTAGTTGTGCTTGTGACGATGAAAATCACTGTTGATTTAAAAGCACAAAAATAATTATTAAACTCTTAAATTTAGGTTAAATGCAGGTCGAATTTTGAGAATTTTTCAACTAAAATCAGTTCTTATTAACAGTTTTATTATTTTTGTTGAATGCAGATTTTAAAACGTCTTTTAGATTTTTACATACAATCCTCAATCCACGTTGGTCTGGCAGTTTTATGTTTAGTGTACGTAACCGTGTTTTCTAACGATTTGGTTAAACATTCATTGTATCCAGGGTGTGTTTTTTTTGGGACGATTGTTGGCTATAATTTCTTAAAATATTTTGAAGTTTTCACTAAAAATAATTTTTATTCCAAAAAGGTTTATGGCATTTTAGGAGTTAGTGTATTGGCAATAATCGGCTTTTTTTATTTCCTTTTATTATTGAATACTAAAGTTCAAAATCATATTCTAATTGCCGGATTATTTGTTTTGATGTATCCTTTTTTGCGAAAATTAGGTTGGTTGAAATTGTTTTTGGTAAGTTTTGTTGTGACCTATGTAACAGTTTATATTCCTTATCAAAACGTTAAATGGTTGCCTATTGATTATTATGTCAATTTGATGCAACGGTTTTTAATTATAATAAGTTTACTCATTCCTTTTGAAATTATAGATAGTAAAACAGATTCAAAAACCTTGAATACTTTACCACAACTATTTGGAATTAATAAAGCAAAAGTTTTTGGTATTTTACTGCTAATTCCTTTTATAGTATTAGAATTTTTAAAACATAAAGCCGATTATTTGGTAATCCCAATCGGAATTATTACGGTCTTGTTTATCAATTTTACTACATTGGAAAGAAGCAGATATTACACCTCTTTTTGGGTGGAAAGCGTGCCGATTTTTTGGTGGTTGACGCTTTTATTTTTTTAGATATTCTGTTATCAGTGAGTTTATTCACCAAATAATATTTAATATTGGTGAATATAACCACCATATTATATATAAAATTGGTGAACAGACAATATTTTTATATCTTTGTAAAAAATTATAGCGATGATAATTAGAGATTTGGCATCAAATTTAATTGCAAAACTACACAAAGGCAAAGTCATTGTGCTTATTGGTCCACGACAGGTTGGAAAAACAACCTTGATAAATACTATTTTAAATAAAATGGAGTATTTGTTTTTGGATGGTGATGATAATACTGTGGTAGAAACATTGTCTAATGCCAATACCGAAAATTTAAAAAGTATCATCGGAAAATATAAATATGTTTTTATTGATGAAGTGCAACGGATTCCAAATATTGGTTTGAAGTTGAAGATTATAGTTGATCAAATTAAAGAAGTTCAAGTATTTGTTTCAGGTTCATCGGCATTTGATATTAATAATTCAACTCAAGAACCATTGACAGGTAGGAAATTTGAATTTCAAATGTATCCAGTTTCTTGGAACGAATTCGAGAATAATGTAGGTTTTATGAAAGCTCAACAGCAACTCGAATTGCGGTTGCTTTACGGAATGTATCCTGATGTGATTAACAATTTTGGGAATGAATATGAAATTCTTAAAAATTTAGTTTCTAGTTATTTATATAAAGATATTTTGGCTTTGGCAGGAATTAGAAAATCTAATGTTTTAGAAAAAATTCTTATAGCGTTGGCACTACAAGTAGGAAGTGAAGTGAGTTACAACGAAATTGCGCAATTAGTTGGTGTTGATAAAAATACAGTAAATAATTACATCGATTTATTAGAAAAAAGTTTTGTGATTTTTAGATTAAATAGTTTTGCTAAAAACATCAGAAACGAAATAAAAGCCAACAAAAAAATATATTTTTATGACAATGGTGTTCGAAATATGGTAATTGGAAACTTCAATAATTTAGCACTTCGACAAGATAAAGGTGTTTTGTGGGAAAATTTTATTATTGCCGAAAGGATGAAACAGTTATCCTATTCGCAAAGCAATGCAAAACCTTATTTTTGGAGAACTACAGCCCAACAAGAAATTGATTATATAGAAACCAATGCCAATACAGTAAGTGCATTTGAATTCAAATGGGCTAGTACTAAAAAAGCCAAACTACCAAAATCGTTTATTGAATCTTATAACCCAATTTTTTTGGCGGTGAATAAAGATAATTTTAGGGAGTTTTTGAAGTAGTTTTTTTAAACCATTAAGTAAATTAAGGTTAAACGCTTAATTTTTCTTAATTACCTCAATGGTTTGATTTTTTTTAAATCTTAAATCAACCCAGCACGTTTCAACAAAGCATCCGCTTTCGGTTCTTGTCCTCTAAATCGTTTGTACAATTCCATTGGCAATTCGGTGCCGCCTTTTGAAAGTACATTATCTTTAAATTTGGTAGCTACTTCTTTATTGAAAATTCCTTTTTCTTGGAAATAAGCAAAAGCATCTGCATCGAGAACTTCTGCCCATTTGTAACTATAATATCCAGATGAATATCCGCCAGCAAAAATATGAGAAAACGAAACCGACATACAATTTTCAGCTACATCAGGATATAAAGTGGTGCCTTCAAAGGCTGTTTTTTCAAAGGCTTTTATATTGGTGATTTCCATTGGATTATTACTGTGGAAAGCCATATCCAGTAATCCAAAACTCAATTGACGCAAAGTCGCCATTCCTTCTTGAAAACTGGCACTTTCCTTGATTTTTTCGACATATTCTTGCGGAATAATTTTGCCTGTTTCATAATGTTTAGCAAACAAAGCCAATGGCTCCGGCTCATAACACCAGTTTTCCATTACCTGACTTGGCAATTCAACAAAATCCCAATAAACCGATGTTCCTGACAAACTAGGGTAGGTAGTATTAGCCAACATACCGTGTAATCCGTGGCCAAATTCATGAAATAGGGTAGTTACTTCATTGAAAGTTAATAACGCTGGTTTGGCTTCCGAATTCTCGGAAGAGACAATGGGCGGTGTAAAATTACAAACGTTCGAAATGTGTGGTCTTTCGTTCTTGTTGTCTTTAATGTACTGTGATTTGAAAGAAGTCATCCAAGCTCCATTTCGTTTGCCTTTTCTTGGAAAGAAATCGGCGTAGAAAATAGCCACTGGTTCGCCAAATTCGTCCTTAACTTCATAAGTGGTTACTTCTTCGTGATATTTATCTATATCGAAAATTTCGGTAAAACTCAATCCGAATAATTTTCTAGCAATAGTAAAAGCTCCATTCAAAACGTTCTCTAACTGGAAATAAGGTTTCAGTTTTTCATCGTCCAAATTGAATAGTTTTTGTTTCAATTTTTCCGAATAATAAGCGCCATCCCATTTTTCCAAATGATCAATTCCATCGAGTTCCTTGGCGAAAGCCGTTAATTCGGCAAATTCTTTTTGAGCTGCAGGTTTGGCTTTTCCTAATAAATCATTCAAAAATGATTTTACTTTATCAGGATTTTGCGCCATTCTTTCTTCTAAAACAAAATGAGAATGGGTTGCGTAACCTAATAAATTAGCTCTTTCAAAACGCAATTTTGCAATCTTCAACGTGATTTCCTGATTGTCGAATTCGTTGTTTTGAAATGCTTTTTTACCCGCAGCAATAGCCATTTCCTTTCTTAATTCGCGATTGTCGGCATAGGTCACAAACGGGATATAGCTTGGGAAATCCAATGTAAAAATCCAACCCTCTAACTCTTTGTTTTTTGCTAATGATTTTGCGGCTTCTATAGTTCCTTCGGGAAGTCCTTTTAAATCACCTTCGTTGGTAATGTGCAATTGGTAGTTGTTAGTTTCTGCCAATACATTTTCACCATAAGTTAGTTTTAGTTTGGCTAACTCCGTGTCGATTTCGCGAAGTTTTAATTTTTTATCCTCTGATAGTAAAGCGCCGTTTCTGGAGAAACTTTTGAATTTTTTGTCCAATAAAGTGGCTTGTTCCGGTGATAATTTCAAACTGTTTTTTTGTTCGTAAACGTCTTTTATTCTTTTGAATAAATCTTCGTTTAACGTAATATCATTGCTGAATCCAGTCAATAAAGGTGACACTTCTTGCGCTATTTTTTGCATTTCCTCGCAAGTTTCAGCCGAATTCAGATTAAAGAAAATTGAGGATAATCGGTCCAAAGCATTTCCAGAATATTCCATCGCTTCGATCGTATTTTCGAAAGTTGGAGCTTCAGGATTGTTGATGATGGCATCAATTTCGGCTTTTGCAGCAGCAATATTTTCAATAAAAGCAGGTTGGTAATCGTCTAGTTTTATTTGCGAAAAAGGCGCTGTATCGTATTTAGTGTTGAAATGTTTGGTAAGTATTTTCATTTTGTTCAGCGGCAGGGACAGGTCGCGACCTGTCCGTACAATTTAGTTATTTTTTTAGATTTTCGGATGATTTATTTACAGTATCTTTCAATCCTTCTTTGTAAAGAATAATTTTATCCAAGACACATTTATCAGAAGTTCCAATGATTTGTGCGGCAAGAATTCCTGCATTTTTTGCTCCGTTTAAAGCAACGGTTGCTACAGGAACGCCACCGGGCATTTGTAGAATAGACAAGACAGAATCCCAACCATCAATAGAATTACTTGATTTTATTGGCACTCCAATTATAGGAAGTGGTGACATCGAAGCGACCATTCCAGGTAGATGTGCGGCACCACCAGCACCAGCAATAATTACCGAAATGCCACGAGTGTGAGCGTTTTTGCTGAAATCAAATAGTTTTTCGGGTGTTCTGTGTGCCGATACAATATCGACTTCGATTTCTATATCAAATCCATTTAGGATGTCAATCGCTTCTTGCATTACTGGCATATCGGATATGCTTCCCATTATTACGGCTACTTTCATATAAGCCCCCTAACCCCCGAAGGGGGAATTCCTACTAGGGGTAAGTAGGGTTTTAGTTAACGGTTTTTATTTTTTGATAGAACTTTGAACTCCCCCTCCGGGGGTTGGGTGGCTTATCACTCTTATCGTATCTTTAACATCCTCGGCAATTCTCCTTGCTTCAACAATGTCTTCATTCACTATCGTAACGTGACCCATTTTTCTAAAAGGACGGGTTTGTTTTTTTCCGTAAATGTGAGGTGTAACACCATTCCAACCTAAAATAGTTTCGATGTTTTCATAAATCACATCTCCCGAAAAACCGTCGGCACCTACTAAGTTTACCATAATTCCTGCAACTTTACTATCAGTATTTCCTAAAGGTAAATCGAGAATGGCACGCAAATGATTTTCAAATTGGGATGTATAACTGGCTTCAATGCTATAATGACCTGAATTGTGTGGGCGAGGAGCTACCTCGTTTACCAAGATTTCATCATCAAAAGTTTGGAACATTTCGACTGCCAAAAGTCCAACGTGATTAAATTTTTCGGAGACATCGAGTGCAATTGCTCGCGCTCTTGCGGCCACTTTATCATCAATTCTAGCGGGGCAAATCACATATTCCACCTGGTTTGCTTCAAAATGAAATTCCATTTCGACAACTGGATAGGTTTTGATTTCACCAGAAGGGCTTCGGCAAACGATAACGGCTAATTCGTTTTTGAATTCGACCATTTCTTCGGCAATACATTCTACGTTTGGCAAATTTTCTACATCCTGAATGGTTCGAATAATTTTCACACCATTTCCGTCATAACCAAACTCGGTACATTTCCAAACAAAAGGCATTTCTAATTTTGAATCGACAATAGCAACAACTAATTTTTTTAAATCCTTAAATGTTTTCGAAGGAGCGGTTGGGATATGGTTGTTACTATAAAATGTCTTTTGAACCCCTTTGTTCTGAATAAGCTTCAAGGTTTTTGGCGAAGGATAGACTTTTTTGCCTTCTTTTTCCAGTTTCTCCAAGGCTTCAAGGTTGACCAATTCTATTTCGATAGTCAAAACGTCGACTTGTTTCCCAAAATTATAAACGGTTTCAAAATCCATTAAATCTCCTTGAAAGAATTTATTGCAGGCGATTTTGCAAGGCGCTTCATCGCTTGGATCAAGAACATAGGTTTGTATATCAAATTTTAGTGTTTCAAACAATAGCATTTTGCCTAATTGCCCGCCTCCGAGTATGCCTAATTTAAAATGGGATGAAAAATAATTCATTGTGTTGTTGTTTACTTCGTCTATTTGGCTTATTGCTTCGAGTATGCAAAGATAATTGATAATAACCAAATGTCAATTTATAGTTAATGGATTTGTAAATATCTTTTTTGGGTTGTGTGCCATCTTGAAATTTTGATTAAACCCAAATTAGGCGTTAGAAATATCGAATTTAAAATCATAAGCTTTTGAATAGTTCCAAAGTCCATCAAACCAGGCCCTTCGTTTTTTGTTTAGAGCAATTTTCAACACCATATTTTCATTTATTTTTTCAAAATAAGCGCCAAT
>CAMDGJ010000046.1 GCA_945897545.1 Flavobacterium psychrophilum | reverse complement strand
AAAGGGAATTACCCCATCAAATCGATGCAATTTTCTTATTTTGATTTAGGTTCAGGAACCTATAAAACAATAAGCTCACCAGAAATAATGATTAATGTTTTGGATGGTCCTTCGGCCAATGATCAAGTGGCTACAACACCACAGGGAACTTCTAAAAATATAGTTTCTAGTAACGAACAATTCAAATACATTAAGTTAAAAAGCAATCTTATATCACTGAATAATAATGATTTCTTGGGGTCAAATTTATTTTATAGCTTATTGTTTTTACCATTTTTAATGCTGCCGTTGATTGTATTGTTCAAAAAGAAAAAAGAAGCTATAAACAGTGATGTTTTTGGAAATAGAATAAAGATGAACAACAGATTAGCCAAGAAATATTTATCAGAAGCCAAAAAGCAAATCAACAACAAAGAACCGTTTTACGTGGCTTTAGAAAAAGCAATGCACAATTTCCTGAAAGCTAAATTGCACATTGAAACATCTGATATGACTAAAAGCAATATTCAAGAATTGTTGTTATCGAAAAATGCAGGAGCTCAAACGGTTATTGATTTTATTACACTGACAGAAAACTGCGAATTGGCACGTTTCGCGCAATCATCAAGTGCAGCAATTCAACAGGATTTTGACAAAGCAGTAGCGATAATTTCGGATTTGGAAAAACAAATCTCTTAACCACACCCGAGCGAAGCGAACGGACGAAGTAAAGGACACAAAGAAGGCACGATGCGCGCAAAGTTTTTATAAAACAAAATGACTGAAAACGAAATATCAAGAATAGTATTCGAAAGTGCTTTGAAAGTGCATAAAACATTAGGTCCAGGATTGTTGGAAAGTGCTTATGAGGAATGCATGTTTTATGAACTTAAAAAATCCAATTTAAAAGTTGAAAAACAAAAAGCGTTACCATTGGTTTATGAAGAAGTTAAGTTGGATGTTGGTTATAGAATAGACATTATTGTTGAAGATAAATTTATTGTAGAAATTAAATCTGTAGAAGCTCTAAATGATGTTCATCTCGCTCAATTACTAACTTATTTAAAATTGTCAGATTGTAAACTAGGATTACTAATCAATTTTAATGTTAAATTACTCAAAGATGGAGTGCGAAGAGTGGTCAATGGAATACTTTAAATAGTGAACTTTGTGTCTTCTTTGTGCCCTTTGTGTTTAAATTTTTTTTATGAAAAAGATAATTTTTATATTACTATTAACAACCCAAATTTTCTCAGCTCAAAAAGGCTTTGATAAAGGGAATTATTTATACCAAAAAGGAAGGTATGAACAAGCAATTTCTGAATATGAAAGTGTTTTGTCTGCAAAACAGCATTCAGCGGAATTGTATTTTAACCTTGGAAATTGCTATTACAAATTGAATAAAGTGGCTCCCGCCATTTATAATTATGAAAAAGCTTTAGTGCTCAATCCCGATGATAAAGAAATAGCGAACAACCTGAAATTTGCACAGAAAATGCAAATCGACGAAATAAAAGTGATTCCAACGGTTGGTTTTTCAAAAATGGTTCAAGACTTCACTTCCATCTTTCATTACAATACTTGGGCTTGGATTTCTGTTGGATTTTCCACATTGTTTTTAATGTGTTTTATGGGATATTATTTTTCGAAATTAACCTTCACGAAAAGAATATTTTTCTTTGGTATGTTTGGCTTGTTAGTGCTACTTTTGGTTAGTGTTTCAGCTGCAATTTCTGATAAAAATGATTTCGACAATGAAAAACCAGCTATCGTTTTTGCCGAAATGGTTTTAGTTAAAAGCGAACCACAAAAAGCAAGTAACACGGTCTTTACCATTCACGAAGGAACCAAAGTTTTTATTAAGGATACATTAGACAATTGGAGAAAAATTCAATTAACTGATGGCACCGAAGGTTGGATTGAGAACACTGCCATTAAAGAAGTTAAATAGTAGTAGTTAGTGGTCAGTATTCAGCGATCAGTTTGCGTGGACTGATCACTAAAAACCAGACACTGATTACTTCTTCTTCAAATTTTCAACCCATTTTTCAATCGAAGGATAAATGAATGCTGCTGTTTTTTGGATGGGTCTGTAAAACAAAGATTTGTCTAAAGTCTCTTTCTTGGCAAAAGTATTGTTGAAGTTTAGCTTTTCGAATAGATTTAAAAAGACACTTAGAATTAAAATAGTTTTTAAAAGTCTGAAAAAACCTCCACCAAGATTGTTTATTATGCCTAAGTGAGCAAAATTCGCAACGCTGGTAAGGAATTTTGCCAAAAGTGAAATCCCAACAACCACTATAAGAAAAGTGATTATAAAGGCCGCAATTTGAATCGTTTTTGGATTCCAATGCACAAATCCCGCCAATATTTCTTTTGCAAAAGACGAAAACTTTATGGCAATAAATATCCCTAAAATCAATGAAATTAAAGAAGCTAAAGCCACAAAAAGACCATTTCTTATGCCTTTATAAATACTAATCGCGAGTATAACGCCCAAAACAATATCTAAAAAACTCATTTTATAATTTTTAAATTTCGAAAGACAAATATAACAGAATATTCTATTTTCAACTTCTTATATTTGCACGAATAATTTAATAATTATGATTTTAGATTTCAGATTAAAAAAATCCGCAATCTAAAATCTAAAATCTGCAATCTACAATCAAATGTCAAGAGATATACAACTAAAAGAACGCTGGGAAAAGCTCGTTAGCCTGCTTTCTGATCAATTTTCACAGGGCGAAGACCTCGATTTAGACGCCATTATTTATTTAATTGGAGTTCAGGAACTAGGAAAAGTGCATCAAACGTATGAAAAAGACGAAAAATTGAACCTAATGCACATTGCTATTTGCCGATTATTGGAACCTTATGGGTTTTATGAATTCGAATTTTTCGATGAAGAAGGTTGGCCACATTATAAAGTTAAAGAGGAGTTGCCAGCACTGAAAGCAGGAGAACAATCGGTTTTGATGAAAGAAGCCATTGTCAATTATTTTATTGAAAAGGAACTTATTGATTAATATTATTTGTTGTGTACGGACAAGTCGCGACTTGTCTCTACCAACAAAATTTCTTATATTTGCACTCAATTATTAGACAAAAATGATAGATAAGATAAAAGAATATATTGGTGAAGCACAAGCTTTTTCGACACAAAATAAGGAAGAACTTGAAGCATTTCGAATCAGATTTTTGGGGAGCAAAGGGCTTTTAAAAGACTTATTTGGCGAATTTAAAAACGTGCCAAATGATCAAAAAAAGGAATTTGGACAGGTAATTAATTTGTTGAAATCTTCAGCCGAAGAAAAAGTTAAAGCCATTCAGGAATCTTTAGAAAGCACAGCCGAAATTAACGGATTGTATGGTGATTTAACTCGCTCTGCCGAACCTGTAATTATTGGCTCTCGTCACCCGATATCATTGGTCAAAAATCAAATCATAGACATCTTCTCCACTATAGGCTTCAACGTTTCCGAAGGTCCAGAAATCGAGGACGATTGGCATAATTTCACTGCTTTAAACCTGCCAGAATATCATCCGGCTCGCGATATGCAAGACACTTTTTTCATCCAGACCAATCCCGATATTTTGTTGCGCACCCACACTTCATCCGTGCAAGTGCGTTATATGGAGAACAATAAACCGCCTATCAGAACGATTTCACCGGGTAGAGTTTTCCGTAATGAAGCTGTTTCATCGCGTTCGCATTGTATTTTCCACCAAGTCGAAGGATTGTATATTGACAAGGATGTTTCTTTTGCTGATTTGAAACAAACGCTTTTGTATTTCACCAAAGAAATGTTCGGGAAATCGAAAATACGTCTTCGTCCGTCTTATTTTCCTTTCACGGAACCTAGTGCCGAAATAGATATTTACTGGGGTTTAAAAACCGAAACCGATTATAGAATTACCAAGGGAACCGGTTGGTTAGAAATTGGCGGTTGCGGCATCGTCGACCCAAATGTTTTGAAAAATTGCAACATCAACTCAGAAGAATACACCGGTTTTGCCTTTGGAATGGGAATCGAAAGGATAGCAATGTTGTTGTATCAAATTGGTGATATAAGAATGTTCTACGAAAACGACATTCGCTTCTTAGAGCAATTCAAATCGAGTATTTAATTTCCAATATTATAGTATTTAAGTTTAAAACATGGAGCGCTTTGTGCCTTCTTTGTGAACTTTGTGGTTAAGTTTCAATTTTATGAAAAAAGACATCATTATTCCAATAGTAGAAAACGTTTTCCTCGCCGCAGTCCAAGAATGGAGCGACGATTTTATGGAAAAAGTGTGGTATGCATATTTAGTAAACGACAGCGATTTTAAACTAGATAGCGTTATGGTCGTTTCCAAAGCCTTTGGGACAATAGATGGCGAAATGAAAAAAACATCTCTGTTGCGTCACGCTTATTTAGAAATTCCAGCCGTTTCGATCGTAAAAATTGAAATGATGGAGAAAAGTGTTTTGGTACTCAACAACGAGTTTATGGTTACTTTTTTTATGGATGATAAATTATACGACAGGAAATTTATTTTCAAGGCAAATTCCATTACTCCAGATTATGTCGAGGAGGTGCCTATTTTATTTGTAGATGGCGTTATTGTGAGGTAGAAGAAAACAAAGAAAAACTTAATCTAACTTCTCTGTCAATTTTTCAAAAACTTTTTTAGCACTTTTTCCGTCATATAAAATACTGTAAACCGCATCAATTATTGGCGTAGCTGCACCGTAGTCCAAGTTCAGGTTATAAGCACTTTTGCTAGCATAATAGCCCTCGGCAACCATACTCATTTCCATCATTGCTGATTTTACGGTATACCCTTTCCCAATCATATTGCCGAACATTCTATTTCGAGAAAAAACCGAATAACCCGTTACCAATAAATCTCCTAAATAAGCTGAATCGTTGATGTTGCGTTTCATTTTATGGACTTTTCTAATGAATTTTTTCATTTCTCGAATGCCGTTGCTCATTAAGACTGATTGAAAATTATCGCCATAACCCAATCCGTGGGCGATTCCTGCTGCAATGGCATAAATGTTTTTAAGCATTGCGGCATATTCCGTGCCGATAATATCGTCAGAAATTTTTGTTTTAATGTAATTACTAGACAAATTTTTGGCAACTATTTTTGCTTTTGAAGCGTCACCACAAGCTATAGTGAGGTAAGATAAACGTTCCAAAGCCACCTCTTCGGCGTGGCAAGGACCAGTAATTACTCCAATATTATCGAAAGGGATATCATAAATTTTATTGAAATGTTCGCCAACAATCAAACTCGTTTCTGGAACAATGCCTTTAATGGCTGAGAAAATAACTTTATCTTTTAAAGAAACCGTCAATTTTTCTAATTCGGCACCTAAAAATGCAGAGGGAATTGCAAAAATAATGTAGTCAGCATAAGCAACCGCTTCATTGATATCGCTTGTCAACTTTAATTTTTTAGTGTCAAATTCAACGGAACTTAAGTAATTAAGATTATGGTGATGAACCCGTAAATGTTCAATAGCAAATTCGTTGCGCATATACCAGCAAATTTCGTTCTGATTCACGCACAACATTTTAGCAATAGCTGTTGCCCAGCTTCCTCCTCCAATTACTGCAAATTTTATATTTTCAGTCATTTTTTTTATTAAATTAAATCAAAAGCACTTAAAAATTTATTGACAAATTAATAAATAATTGAATGTGAATTAAAAAATAGCAATAATCCAAAAGAAAAAAAATATTGATAAAAAATATTTTAGCTACAATATTAAAATCTATTATACGTTAGTACTTTGTTAATTCATTTTTATAGATTAATAAATGTTTTGAATTAGTTAGTTTGTTTTAGTATTTTTTGGAAAGGCGTTCTTACAGGTAGTTTAGGAACGCCTTTTTATTTTGATCAAATTAATAATTATTTTGTATTTATTTGATGTAATAATTTTTCTGCAACTAGTTTAGATGAAGCTGGATTTTGTCCGGTTATCAAGAGACCATCCTCAACAGCATAAGGCTGCCAATCGCCCACTTTTGAATATGTTGCACCATTGTCCTGGAGTACATCTTCTAATAAAAAAGGAACAATATTAGTTAAACCTACAGCTTCTTCTTCGGTGTTTGAAAAACCAGTGACGTTTTTCCCTTTCACAAGAAATTCTCCATTAATTTTTACATTTTTGAGAGCAGCAGGTGCATGACAAACAAAACTAACAGGTTTGTTATTCGTGTAAAAAGATGCAATCAAAGCGGCAGAATTTGTGTCTTCAGCTAAATCCCATAAAGGACCGTGACCACCCGGATAGAAAACAGCATCATAATTTGCTTGGCTAACTTCTGATAATTTTTTCGGGTTTTTTAGTTTTTCCAATAAAACTGTATCGTTATCAAATCTCTTAGTGTCTTCCGTCTCTGCCGATGAATCCTCACTTTTTGGGTCAACTGGTGGTTGACCGCCAAGCGGTGTTGCAATATCAATTTCAATACCTTTGTCTGATAACGCATAGTAAGGCGCTGCTAATTCCTCTGTCCAAAATCCTGTTTTCTCCCCTGTGTCGCCCAATTTATCGTGACTGGTTACAACAAATAATACTTTTTTCATATCTTTTTTATTTTGTTTTTGTGCAATGGCAGTTGTGCAACTTAACGTTATTGCTGTAATGATTAAAAGTTCAAGTTTTTTCTTCACTTATTTGCTTTCTACAAAATTAGGTTGAATATGTTAGTAACGAAATCTATTTATCACAAACTTGTGATAAATAATTTTTCAAAAGTATTTATTATACTACTTTTTGTATAAGTTATTGTGGTCAATATATTCCCAAACTTTTGAAGGTAAAAGCGGCTGAACATTCTTTTTGTTTTTGATGTTTTTGCGAATAAATGTCGATGAAATTTCTACAATTGGAGCATCAATAATATGAATATTCGTATTGTTTTTGAACTCGGAATTTAGCTTCGTCAGATGGTCGTTTAGGCTAGTGTCTTTTTCTTCAGAAATTCGTGGGTACACATAAATTTCGTGATTTTGTAAAATCTCATCATAGTTTTTCCATTTGTGTAAGGACTTTAAATTGTCTTCGCCCATAATCAACGAAAAAGCATATTCAGCATATTTTTCTTGTAAATGTGCTAAGGTATTTACCGTGTAATTGGGCTGCGCCAACTTGAATTCAATATCCGAAGGTTTGATCTTTGGATAATCCTCGGTGGCAAGGAAAACCAATCGCAGTCTTTGATAATCGTCTAGCAATGTATCTTTATTTTTCAAAGGATTATGTGGAGTTACGACCATCCAAATTTGATCCAATCCAGAATATTCTGCCATATGATTAGCAATAATCAAATGCCCACTATGTATGGGGTTGAATGTTCCGAAATAAAGTCCAATTTTCATACTATTTTTTTTCACAAAGATTCTCAAAGTTTTCACAAAGATTCTCAAAGCACCTATAGAAATTTTCAGCTGTCTTTGTATTTTTCTTTGTGAATCTTTGTGTACTGATTTTATTTTTTCACAAAGTCCTTGACTAATTGATACGCATCTTCTTTGGCTGTATCTAAATCATAATTCTTGATGATTTTATCAAATTGTGGAGCTGTCGCCAGTTCAACCGAAGCTTTTGCAATGCGCATATTGATTTTATCATCACTTTCAGTACAGCGTTCTTTGAGTCTTCTTTTGAGTTCGTCAACACTGGGTGGTTTTACGAAAACAGCTAAGGTTTCCTCAGGGAATTTATGCTTGATTCGCAGTCCACCAGAAACGTCGATATCAAAAATCACGTTTTTTCCTTTGGCCCAAATGCGCTCCACTTCGCTTTTTAAAGTTCCATAAAAATTATCGCGATAGACTTCTTCCCATTCTACAAAATCTTCGTTTTTTATGTGCTTTTTAAATTCCTCTAAGGACATAAAGTAATAATCCTTTCCGTTCACTTCTTCGCCACGAGCTTCACGCGTTGCTGCCGAAATAGAAAACTCTAAATTCAAGTCTTCTTTTCCTAATAAATGCCTAACTATGGTTGTTTTCCCAGATCCTGATGGCGCCGAAAAAACTATTAATTTTCCTTTTTTCATTTTAAAATCATTGCGAGGCACGAAGAAATCTCATCCTCTAATTATTTTTAATTTAGCCACGAATTATAACGTCCCGTTGGCTTCAAGAAGTTGGGGAATTCACGCCCAAGCTTTTCGTAAAAGACTCAAGTCAAATATATTAAATCACCTTTTAATTTAGCTTTAAAACACCAATTTGACGAAACTCTAGCTGTTAGTAGTCCACCATATTTTTTAGTCTTCTACTTTTTCAAATATTATATTTTCGTCGCTATTCGGATTATTCCCAATAATAAACTTAATTTTAAAATCTCTAAAACCTCTATCTATTTTCGCTACTGACGAATGGTTATCACATCGAAACCAAACTTCGTCATCGTATAAACTATATTTTCCTTTTTCGCATAAGCCGTGATTTGAAATAAAAGATTTCTCAAAGTCACCATTTTCATATAAACGTAAATTTGCATCTCCAAATTTGGAAGTACTTGAACTTGTCAATATATAATTACCAACTAAGTCTGTTTTGGTTGGTTTTACACTAAACTTTTCCAATGCTAGATTATAAATTAGTACCGAACTGAAAACTAAAATTGGAATTAGAAAAAGTCTAAAACCAATTCTTAGAACTTTTTTATTCTGTTTAACTTTTCCAGTTATCATAACAATTAGGCTAATAATAAATAACAATACTAAAGCTATTATGAGTACAAATACAATTAATATTGGCATATTCATGTTTGGTTTTTTTGGTTGCTGCTAACGCCCGTTGGCTTGCCGACAGTTGTGGATTAGGTTAGCCAAATGTATCGATTAAAAACCAAACTTAAAATACAAAACTAACTTTCCGATTCGTCAAAATGCCCCAATTGCGGCAAACCGCTGTTATCCTCATTTTATTTCCGCCAGTTCCAAATTGCACTTAAAGTGTTGTATTCATTGACTTTATTAAATTTGACAATGCAATTTTAAGCATAAAAAAGCAATGAAATACTTGTTTTGTTGTACCCAATGTTGTACCTTCGTATCACGATGCACCCAATTGAAAACCCAGTATTTACAATACTTTCACTCGTTTGCATTGCTTTACAAATATAGTACAACATTTCTAATTTCCTAACACTATGGCATCAATTAAACTAATTTTAAGAACACACCAGGCAGACCAAACCGGACACAGCCCTTTGTACATTCGAATTATAAAAGATAGAAAAACGAAATTTATCACTGCTGGAGTGAAGCTCAAAGAGAACGAGTGGGATGAAGTAAAGCAGAAAGTAAAAAAGAACCATCCAAATAGTGCAAGGATGAACGCTGCATTATCTCAAAAAATTGCAGATGCTGAAGGTCAGGTTGCCGATATGGAAAGAAAGATAAAAACCGTTTCCATCAAAAAACTAAAAGAAGCCATCAAGGGAAAAGAAGTGCCAAACTTTTTTCAATATGCTTATGCTCGATGTGAAAAAATAAAAGGCAGCGTTTCGTTTGGAACTTATAAAAATTATATGCTTTACACAAAGAAATTTGAAAATTATGTAGGCAGCAAAGATGTTTATTTTGATGACATTACTGTTTCGGTTTTAAAGGACTATATGGCTCATATGGGAAATATTCTAAAAAACGGAGCAACGACACAACGCTATTCAATAATGATCTTGGCGATAATGTTCAAGGAAGCTATAAAAGAAGACATCATTCCAGAATATATGTATCCATTCAACAAACTGACATTAAAAAAAGATACCGAGAAAAGAGTATTCCTAAACAAAGACCAAATCGAAAAACTAACCAATTTAGACCTCAAAGAAGGAAAGAAAGCGGATTTATGGCGTGATTTATTCCTTTTCTCAATTTATGCCGGAGGATTAAGATTTAGCGATGTTATCGAGCTGCAATACACCAATTACAATAGCGAAGAGCAAAGAATAAAAAAAGTAATCCGTAAAACAGGAAGATTACACCAGTTTAAAATTGGTAAAGTGGCGATTGATATTTTGAATAAATACATCAAAGAAGATGCACAACCAGATGATTATATTTTCCCAATTATTACAGATAAAAAATCATACAACAAGAGTGAAGAAATACGTTATTTCATTTCACAAAGAGAAAATCATTCTGCAAATTTCCAACTCAACCGAATGGGTAAAATGTTGAAACTTCCGTTTCCACTTTCCTTCCATTTATCGCGACACAGTTTTGCAACAAATGCGTTAAATAATGGAATGAGAATTGAGCACGTTTCAAAATTAATGGACCACACAGACATTAGCACAACCCAGATATATGCCAAAATCATCAGCGAAGAATTAGACAAAGCAGTTGACAGTTACATTTTTTAGAAAACAACGAAGGTAAATTTTAGTAAATTCTACTTTTAAAATCAATTACGAAGGTAATTTTTTCATTTTTTTACTCTCGAAAATCATTTCGAAGGTAATTTTTTACTATTTTTACTCTCGAAAACAAAACGAAGGTAAACAATCCTAAAATTGACTTTCATAAATACATCGACTATGGCAGCAAATTATAACCCGGAAAAACCGTATAACGAATTACCGTTACTACCACCTAATACCGATTTAGAAACTAAAGTAATTTTAAAAAAACTAATTACTTCCAGTAGAGCTTTATCCGAACTAAAAGGAGCGATAACCAATTTGCCAAACCCAACACTGTTTATTGACACCATCAATTTACAAGAAGCACAAGCCAGTTCTGCAATAGAAAACATCATTACAACCCAAGACGAATTGTTTATGGCTTCCATAGCCGAAAAAAAATACGACAATCCAGCGACTAAAGAAGTAATGCATTACAAAGACGCTTTATGGTTTGGCTTTCAAGAAATCGAAAAACGACCTTTCTTAACGACCAATTTGTTTATCAAAATAGCACAAATCATTAAAGAAAATACAGCTTCAATCAGAAACGCACCAGGAACACAATTAAAAAATCCAGCTACAGGAACAGTAATTTATACACCACCAGAAGGAGAAAACACCATACGAGAAAAATTAAAAAACCTAGAAGACTTCATTCACGCAGAAGACGAAATAGATCCATTAGTAAAAATGGCAATTATTCATTATCAGTTTGAAGCCATACATCCGTTTTTTGATGGAAATGGAAGAACCGGACGTATCATTTTATTATTGTATTTAAAATTGGCAGGCCTATTAGACTTACCAGCGTTGTATATGAGTAATTACATCATCGACAACAAAGCGGCCTATTACAACAATTTACGAAAAGTAACCGAAGAGGGTAACTGGGAAGATTGGATAATGTATATGTTAGATATGGTGGAAGAAACAGCGCTAAAAGGCAGAAAACAAATCACAGCAATTGAAGAATTAATGAATACAATGGCAGTTGAAATTCAAGAAAAATTGCCAAAAGTATATTCAAAAGATTTGGTAGAAGCCTTATTCCGATTACCATATACAAAACGACAACAATTAGAAGCAGAAGGTCTAGCATCATTAAAAACTATTGGAAATTATCTGATAGCTTTAGAAGAAAAAGGCTTTCTAAAAAGTGAAACAGTTGGCAAAGAAAAAATATACATTAATTACAGATTATTAGAAATTCTAAAACAGTAATTCCAACTAAAATTAAAAAATTAAAATAGAGTAACCTCAAACGAGTAAACGGTAGCTGTTTGTGATATTTTTAAAATAAATAGCAGATTATCAAACAGATAGAACTTTGTTAATAACTTCAATTAAAATCCTTTAACAAGGATTTTTTTTATTTTCTACATTTGCATTATAGAAATCTAGTAATTTTTAAAGCAAACAAATCGAAAAAAAGATGATTGCTCTTTACAAGCCAAACAGCAACAAGAAAACATCAAATTTTAAACCGCTTTTAATTACAATTTTTAAGTAAATGAATAACAAAAAAGACATACTACAATTTGAATTCAAAGGATCAAAATATGCAAACCGCAGAGTTTGTAGAATTATTGGCAGTGCCACAGGCACAAGCCAAAAATCCTTTATTTGATATTATTGTCGAAGACAAAATCAACATTCAAAACTATTGCAATGCCTTAATTGCAAAAATTCTAGAACTCAAACAATCTCATTTTCCTGCATTTATCGATTATCAATTCAACCTGGTGAAGAACCCAGAAGTATGGATTTGTAAACTAGAAAAACTTTTAGCCAATAATGAAGCTTTTTTCAGCTCCAAAACGGCAATGAGTAGATACAATAAATTGTACATCTTAATCGAGAAAAAACGAACAGAGCTGCAATCTTCGAGAGTAAAAGAGCCAGTTGCAAAAACTCCAAAAAGACTAATAAACGCAGAAAGTGAAGAAAGATATTTTTCGTTTTCAGAGGTTAAAAAACACATCGCTACTCTAACTAATTATCCAGATAAAATCCTTTATTTGAACGAAGAAATATGTGAGTATAAGCAATCAGAATATATTTTATCAACAACAAACTATTGGATTACAAAAAACAATGCAAAGCTTTATTGAAACAAATCCAAAATGAAAAAATCTTAAAATGTCAATTAGAGAAGGAACAAGCTGAAGAGAAAAATAAAATAGCTTTAGAGAAAAAGCCAACATTAAAAATCCGTTTGAATGGTCCAATTAATATTTTAACGGATGCTTACAAACAAATGATGTATGAGGTAAAGCCAAATGGGAAACCTTACATTGAGTATAAGATAAAAGAAATTGCAAAATTTATTTGTGATAATTATTTAGGCGAAAATGGAAATGAACTTTCAATGCTTACAATTCAAACGTATTTATCGCCAACTCGAACTGACAAGAACCCAAATAATGATTGGAAAATAAAACTATAGTCCGATTTTTTCTAAAATTAACATTTCAACTTTTCAACATCTATAAGGGCTAACAAACTTTTTAGTCCGATAAGACCAAATAAGTCTAATCGGACTTTTTTTGATTTCGTCCATTTGCACCATAACAATTTAAAACTTTTAAAAATGGATGCAATTATCTTCACAAAAGACCAGTTCTCAGATCTAATGACAAAATTAGACACTATTCAATCTCAAATTTCTATCAAGGCAGACCCAAAGAAGGAAACCTTTTTAGACAATCAAGAATTCCTATTACTAATGAAAATTTCAAAACGTACAGCTCAAACCTGGAGAGACGAAGGCAAAATTTCATTCAGTCAAGTGGGAAACAAAATCTACTACAAACTTTCTGATGTTGAAAAGCTATTACAAGAGCATTACAACAAATCATTTAAAGGACGATAGTATGAGCAGCTGCAACGGAACTTGTGAATTGAAAATCATCGAGCTCCAAAAAAATAAAATCACGCGAGATAGTTTTGCGATTGCAAAACTCACAAAAACGAGAACCAACAACTGCCTCCAAACAACTATCAACTTTAAACAATGGTAACAATATTCAAGAATTTCAACGAAGTGGTGGAACACAAAACAATTCCAACAATTTTAGAAGAAATCAAAACAGGAAAGTACAAACCCGGCATAATTTACTTGCGTAAATCATTGGCTGAAAAGAAAGAGGAAGCATACAACAAAGCCAAAAAATCACTTCCAGCATTTACACCTTCAGGTAAATTTGTTGGTGGTCGTAAATTAGAATTCCTAACAGAATATTCAAAGTTTATAATCTTAGATATTGACAAATTAAGTACAACCGATTTACAAAAATCAAAAAGTATAGCTGCACAAAGTGAGTTTACCTATGCAAGTTTTATAAGTCCTTCTGGAAATGGTTTAAAAATTCTAGTCAAAATAGACACACCAAAAACCGAACACAAAGAAACGTTCCTAAAGGTTCAAGCTCATTATGAGAATATTTTAAAGTTAGAAATAGACAAATCAGGCAAAGATTTAACGAGGTTATGCTTTTATTCCTGGGATGAAAATTTATACCTAAACGAAAACGCTTCAACCTTTGTCACATCGAGCGCAGTCGAGATGCCTTTACTTGAAACACAGCCAGAACCTAAAGCCAAAAAACCTGAACCTATTTTAGATTACGATGCTATTTACAACCATTGCGTAAATTTCACCGAAAAAAAAGTGCAATTCGTGAATGGTAGTCGCAACGTATTCGTACACCAACTTGCGTGTAACCTAAACCGCAAAGGTATTGCATTACAGGAAGCTCTAGGATATATTCTAACCGATTTTGGCTATGATGAAAAGGAAGTAACACAAGCAGTAAACAGTGCCTATGGAAACATTCACGAGTTTGGTAAAAATGAGAAATTTGAACAGCCTAATAAACCAAAAAAAGCAGCGAACTTTTCAATAACAGATACTACTGAAGACGACGACGAAGACAAACCAAAACCAACGCAAATAGACCGTTTAGAACTGTTTTTATCATCAAGATATGTATTTCGTCATAATATCGTTTCTGGCAAGTTAGAGTTCCAATATTTTGGTAAAAAGAAATGGAATGTGATGAATGATTTTATCGAAAATTCAATGCTTCGAGAATGTCTAAAAGGTCGAATTAAAACCAATTTATCTTCATTAAGAAACTTGCTGTATTCTGATTTTTGTGAACTGTTCAATCCGTTTGAAGATTACTTTTTCAATTTGCCAACCTATGATGAAAAGACCGATTATATTACCGAATTAGCCAATACAATCACAACAACAAAACAGGACCTTTGGCAGCAATGTTTCAAAAAATGGTTAGTAGCTATGGTCGGTTGTGTTCTTGATGATAAAGTAATCAATCACACTGTTATTGTGTTCAGTGGCAGACAAGGATTAGGAAAAACAACTTGGGTGGAGAAACTTGTTCCAAAACAATTGAAAGAGTATTTATTTTCCGGAACCATAAACCCAAACAATAAAGATACTTTAGTACAACTGGCGGAATGTATGTTAATCAACTTGGACGAATTAGAAAACCTAAACCGTTCTGAAATTGGATCATTAAAAGAAATCATCACAAAAACCCAAATCAGAATGAGAAAAGCATACGGACACAACAACGAAACAATGCCAAGACGCGCATCCTTTGCTGGAAGTGTCAACACAGCACAGTTCTTAAACGATAGTACAGGAAGCAGAAGATTTCTTTGTTTTGAATTAGAAGGCATCAAATACCAACACAATGTAGATATTAATATGGCTTTTTCACAAGCTTTATTTCTTTTCAAAAGTGGTTTTAGGTTTTGGTTTGACCAGGAAGAAATTAAATCAATCACCGAAAATAACGAACAATAC
>CAMDGJ010000045.1 GCA_945897545.1 Flavobacterium psychrophilum | reverse complement strand
TTAATTTCAAGTGTACTCATTGCTTTAAATTTTAATATTTTTTTGAACTTAATCAAAAATAAATTTATCAAATATAATTAATTATAATTTAATTTTTAGATTAAACTCAAAATAAGGTTTATCAAAATAAAAAACTGCCCAATTTATTTGAACAGTTTCTATCTATTTTCTTAATTCTTATCTCTATGTTCTAGAAACTACACATTAAACCTAAAATGCATTACATCGCCATCTTTAACAATATATTCTTTTCCTTCGACCTTGAATTTCCCAGCTTCCTTGCATTTGGCCTCTGAACCATAATGAACATAGTCTTCGTAAGCAATTACTTCGGCGCGGATAAATCCTTTTTCGAAATCGGTGTGGATAACTCCTGCCGCTTGCGGCGCTGTGGCTCCAATATTAATTGTCCAAGCCCGAACTTCTTTGACACCTGCGGTAAAATAGGTTTGTTGTTTTAATAATTTATACGCAGCGCGAATCAAAACCGAAGCTCCTGGCTCGTGTAAACCCATATCTTCTAAAAAAACTTGACGCTCTTCGTAGCTTTCTAACTCTGTAATGTCGGCCTCGGCTCCTACTGAAAGTATAATAACCTCAGCATCTTCGTCTTTTACCAATTCACGAACTTGATCCACATATTTATTTCCGGTAACGGCTGAATTTTCATCAACATTGCAAACATACAAAACGGGTTTTGAAGTAATCAACTGAAAACTTTCCATCAATTCTTCTTCTTCGTATCCTTTCGGGATAACCGTTCTGGCTGATTTTGCCTGAAGCAAGGTTTCTCTTATTTTATTCAAAAGCCCTTCTTCAAGTTGGGCTTCTTTGTTTCCGGTCTTGGCGGCACGTTTTACTTTTTCGAGACGTTTTTCAACGGTTTCTAAATCCTTTAATTGCAACTCTATATCTATGGTTTCTTTGTCACGAATGGGATTTACATTTCCGTCAACGTGCACAATATTATCATTGTCAAAACAACGTAATACGTGAATAATCGCATTACACTCTCTAATATTTCCAAGAAATTGATTTCCCAAACCTTCACCTTTACTGGCGCCTTTTACTAATCCTGCAATATCTACAATATCAACAGTTGCCATCTGAACACGTTCAGGTTTTACTAATTCTTCTAGTTTTGCCATTCTCGAATCCGGGACGTTTACTACTCCTATATTAGGTTCGATGGTACAAAACGGAAAGTTGGCGCTTTGCGCTTTTGCATTGGATAAACAATTGAATAATGTTGATTTTCCAACATTGGGTAATCCTACAATTCCTGCTTTCATTATAATGTTATTTAAAAGTCTGCAAATATACCATTTAAAATAAGTTTCGAAAATAGATTATTGTTTTTTATCACTTTTCTATAATTTCAAATTTTCATTAATATTCTTTCAGTGCGTTCACTAATTTTTGGTATCCGCTTAATATCAAATAGAATCTTTTTTTAGGCTAAACTCCTTTCATAAGCACTCAAGAAAGAAATAAATTATTAACAACTTTGTTATAAAATATTTAAAAGTTTTGTAAAAGTTTTGTTAAATAAAATTAAATTGCATTCGATTTTGAACTAAATTCAAACTAAAACCAATCTTTTATGAAAAAAATTGCATTATTATTATTGTTAAACGTCACGTTTCTTTTTGCACAAAAGGAAATCACTGGTGTTGTAAAAGATAATGTTGGCAACGCTTTACCCGGCGTTAACATTATAGAAAAAGGTACTGGAAACGGTGTTTCTACTGATACTAATGGCGTATATAAAATAAAAGTTCAAGAAGGAGCCACCCTTGTTTTTACTTATATTGGATACAAATCTATTTCAAAAGCCGCTAATGAAACCAAAATCGACGTTATCTTAACTGGAGAAGATCAACAGGAATTACAAGAAGTTCAAATTGTAGGCTCAAGAAATACCAAAAGAACAGTTGTAAACTCGGCAGTTCCGATTGATATCATTAGTGTAAAAGATGTCACGACACAAAGCGGAAAGTTAGAAATTAATGAACTATTGCAATACGTTGCACCTTCATTTAATGCAAATAAACAATCCGGTTCTGATGGCGCTGACCACGTTGATCCTGCATCACTAAGAGGTTTGGGACCAGACCAAACACTAGTTTTGATTAACGGAAAAAGAAGACATCAATCCTCGCTAATAAACCTTTTTGGAACTCGTGGTCGAGGAAACACAGGAACTGACCTAAATGCTATTCCAGCATCTTCTATTAAGAGAATTGAAATTTTGCGTGATGGTGCGGCTGCGCAATACGGTTCAGATGCCATTGCTGGTGTGATTAATATTGTATTAAACGACAATATTAATGAATTAACTGGAGCTATTTCTTTTGGGGCTTATAATACTAATGCAAAAGGGGATTTTCCTGCAGGAACGGCCAATACGAAAGATTTTAGATTAGACACCAATGGAAATGGAAACAGTTTTGGTAAAAACAAACAATTTGATGGTGCTTCGACAAAAATTACAGCAAATTACGGAATTGGCTTAGGAAAAAAAGGAGGCTATGTAAACCTTACCGGTGAATTTCTAAATAAAGAAAAAACCTTAAGACCAGGATTTGATTTTAGAAAAGGATTTGGTGAAGCCAGTATTACAGGAGTTAATGTTTTGGGTAATTTATCCCTTCCTGTTACTGATAAAATTGACTTTTATGCTTTTGGCGGCAGAAATTACAGAGATACTGATGCTTATGCTTTTACAAGAAACGGTGGGGAAAGAGTAGTTGAATCTATTTATCCAGGTGGTTTCACTCCTCGAATTACTTCAATAATTATTGACAATTCTATCGTGGCAGGTTTTAAAACAAAAACTTCTAGTGGATGGAATATTGATTTAAGTAATACCTATGGTAAAAATATATTTGACTATACCATCAAAGGAACTTTAAATGCTTCTCTCCAAAGTGCCTCGCCAACTCAATTTGATGCTGGTGGACATAGCCTTAGCCAAAACACTCTAAATTTAGATTTTACTAAAAACTATGCTTCAATACTCGAAGGAATGAATCTTGCCTTTGGAGCTGAATATAGAAACGAAAACTTCGAAATTTTTGCTGGTGAAATTGGATCTTATGCAACTTATGACACTAATGGAAATCCAATTACGAACCCAGCAACCCAATCTGCACCGATAGATCCCATTTCTGGAGAACCAAGACCGGGTGGATCACAAGGTTTCCCTGGCTACAGTCCAAAAAACGTTGTTGATGAATCTCGCTCCAATTTTTCTGCCTACGTTGATGCTGAATTTGACATCACTGAAAAATTCCTTGTAAGCACAGCAGTTCGTTTTGAAAATTATAGCGATTTTGGAAGTACTATTAATGGAAAAATTGCTTCAAGATTTAAAATTTCAGATAATATTAACTTGAGAGGCTCTGTAAGTACCGGATTTAGAGCGCCTTCCTTAGCTCAAATCTATTACAATACAAGTTTTACCAATTTTAGCAGTGCAGGAGCAACCGAAGTTTTACTTTCTGCAAATGACAGTCCGGTTACAAAAGGGTTTGGCATAAATGCCTTAAATGAAGAAAAAGCTGTAAATGCGTCACTAGGATTTACAGTAACTAAAGGAAACTTTACAGCAACAATTGATGGTTATATGATTAATGTAAATGACAGAATTGTGTTGACAGGTTATTTTGATGCAACGTCATTAGGATTGAATGTCGATGCAGCTCAGTTTTTTGTTAACGGAGCCGATACTAAAACAAAAGGTTTAGATGTCGTATTAGCTTGGAAAAAGAAATTTGACGAAAACACGCTAGGAGCCACATTGACTGGGAATATTAATAATATGGAAATTACTGAGGTTAAAAACGGAAGCCTTGACGAACAGACTTTCTTCGGAGAACGTGACAAAGCATTCTTATTGGCATCGGCTCCCGAAAGTAAATTTGGTTTGAATCTTACCTATGATAGAAAATGGTTTAATGCAGGATTGTCATTTACACGTTTTAGTGAAGTAAAATTGCTAGATTACCAAATGCTTGAAGATGTAGCGGACTATGCCAGTTTTGCTGACCAAATTGCATCAGCAACGGACACTTACAGTGCAAAAATGGTAACTGATTTGACTTTTGGATTCAAACTTTCAAAATCTTTTAAATTAACTGTTGGTGGTAATAATATTTTTAATATCTACCCAGACCAACAAGATGACTGGGTTGAGGCTGGAGGATATTGGGATGCTGTACAAATGGGATTCAGCGGTGCCTACTACTATAGTAGGTTAGGATTTACCTTTTAATAAACGCCTTGAAAAACATAAAAAGGGCTATCAATCGATAGCCCTTTTTATTTGAAAAAATCTTATCCATAAAACCATAAAAAATCCTGTTCGCCATAGCCAACAGGATTTCAAATATTTTACAAAGACGATGTTATTCGTTATGTAAAAACGCTTGTCTGTTTAATAATGTTTCTTCGCTTTCTACATGTTCGTCATCAGGAATACAGCAGTCTACAGGGCAAACGGCAGCACATTGTGGCTCATCGTGAAACCCTTTACACTCTGTACATTTCCCAGGAACAATATAATAAAGATCATCTGAAATTGGAGTTTGGGCAGCATCAGCATCAACTTCTTCTCCAGAAGGCAAAATCACTTTTCCTTTTATTTTAGTTCCATCCTTGTATCTCCAGTCATCGGCGCCTTCATATATTGCAGTATTCGGGCATTCTGGTTCACATGCGCCGCAATTAATACATTCGTCAGTTATTATAATAGCCATCTTTTATAGATTAGAAGTTAGAGGTTAGAAGTCAGAAGAGAATTTGTAAAGCGTTTTCTATTTTGACTTATAACTAATTAAATCTTATTTTTGCACAAAATTACAATCAAAACTTTTGATAAACAAATTACTTATGTTAGAAAAGGATAAAAAAAGGTGTTTTATTGAATTAGGAAAATTTTTAAGCCAGTTTTCCGAAGAAGGAAATCTAAAAAACCCATCGGTTCTATTCAATGAGTTGTTTTTTGAAAATTTTAAAAATTTGATCCAATTATCCCAATCCCATAACGGGTGGTACACACAGGAAAACGTCTATTTTTCAATTCAATCTTGGGCTAAAGCATTGACCGAAGAAAACTTAGATCAATGGCTTTCGACCTATAAAATCGCACCAGCAGAACCAAAAAATATAGGACTCATACTTGCCGGAAATATTCCTTTGGTAGGTTTTCACGATTTCCTGTCGGTATTGATTACCGGAAATAATGTGTTGATAAAAACATCTTCTAACGACCAGTTTTTGTTACCGTTTTTGGCGAAATATTTAATTGCAATCGAGCCTGGATTTTTAAGTAAAATAACTTTCGTTGAAGGAAAACTAGAAAATTTTGATGCCGTAATTGCAACAGGAAGCAACAATACCGCCCGTTATTTTGAATATTATTTCAAAGAAAAACCTAGCATTATTCGGAAAAACAGAAATTCAGTCGCGGTTTTAAATGGAAAAGAAAGTAAGGAGCAGCTAGCTGCTTTAGGTGAAGATATTTTTCGATATTTTGGTTTAGGTTGTCGCAATGTTTCAAAAATTTTTGTACCAAAAGGCTATTCTTTTACCACTTTTTTTGAGGCCATTTTTGAATATCAAAATGTGATTCATTATGAGAAATATGCCAATAATTATGATTACAACAAGGCCGTTTTTCTCATGAGCAATTTCAAACTATTAGACAATGGATTTTTGACTATTAAAGAAGATTCGAGTTATGCTTCGCCGATTTCAAGCGTTTTTTACGAATATTATGATGCTATGGAAGATTTACAATTACGACTACAAACAGAGCACGAGCAAATTCAATGCATTGTAAGTAATGACCTTGTAGAAAACAGCATTGCTTTTGGACAAACCCAAAAACCAAATCTTTGGGATTATGCAGATAATGTTGATACTATTTCGTTTTTGTTAACAATTTTGTAAAAAATTGTTTAATTATTTCGAATAATTTAACGCTTATTCAACTCCTATTTCCGAAATTTGCATCTTTTAATTTGGGATACAAAATAAACTATGAAAAAACACAACTACAGCGCAGGACCTTGTATTTTACCACAAGAAGTTTTTGAAAAATCAGCACAAGCCATTTTAGATTTCAACAATTCTGGATTGTCAATTTTAGAAATTTCGCACCGAAGCAAAGATTTTGTTGCCGTTATGGATGAAGCTCGTGCATTAGCACTTGAACTATTAGGATTAGAAAACAAAGGATACTGCGCATTATTTCTTTCAGGTGGAGCCAGTTTAGAATTCTTGATGGCACCTTACAACTTAATGAAGGAAAACGGAAAAGCTGCTTACCTTGATTCAGGAACTTGGGCAAGTGCAGCGATAAAGGAAGCAAAGTCTTTTGGAGAAACTGTAATTGTAGCCTCTTCAAAAGAGGATAACTACAACTACGTTCCTAAAGGATATACGATTCCCGCTGATGCAGATTATTTTCACTGTACAAGTAACAATACCATTTTTGGAACACAAATGAAGGATTTTCCAGATTTAGATATTCCAATGGTGTGCGATATGAGTTCTGACATATTTTCAAGAAATATAGATTTTTCTAAGTTTGCTATTATCTATGCGGGAGCTCAAAAAAATATGGGTCCAGCGGGAACAACTCTCGTAGTTATCAAAGAAGAAATTCTTGGTAAAAACGGCCGAAACATTCCTAGTATGCTGGATTATGCTAAACATATTAAGGCAGAAAGTATGTACAATACGCCACCTGTTTTCCCAGTTTACGCTTCTCTGTTGACATTGAAATGGCTAAAAGAACTTGGAGGAATAGCTGCAATCGAAAAAATAAACAACGCAAAAGCGGCTTTGATTTATGGAGAAATTGATAGAAATCCATTATTCAAAGGAGCTGCTGTTGTTGAAGACCGCTCTACTATGAACGCCACTTTCTTGTTGAATGACGAAACTCAGACCGATACATTTAACGCTATGTTAAAAGAAGCTGGAATCGTGGGATTGCCAGGACACCGTTCCGTTGGTGGTTACAGAGCATCAATGTATAATGCTATGCCGCTAGAAAGTGTGCAAGTTTTGGTTGACGTAATGGCAGCATTAGAAGGAAAAGTATAGTACTATAAGACAAAACACAATAGCCCCGATAGCAGTGGAAATCATTTTTTGTTTTTTCTTTAAAAACAAAAAATATTGAAACGAATAGCGGGAATAGCTCCAAAAAAATAATTAACTATGGGAATGAGATTGCTTCGTTCCTAGCAATGACATAAAAAATGAAAGTATTAGCAAATGACGGAATTTCAGAAAGTGGAATTTTAGCCTTACAAAAAGGAGGTTTTGAAGTAATTACAACAAAAGTAGCACAAGAACAAGTAGCTAACTTTGTAAACGAAAACAACGTAAGCGTAGTATTAGTGAGAAGTGCAACCAAAGTTCGCAAGGACATTATTGATGCTTGTCCGGGACTTAAAATTATTGGTCGTGGCGGTGTAGGAATGGACAACATCGATGTAGAATATGCGAAAAGCAAAGGGATTCAGGTGATTAATACGCCTGCGTCTTCATCAGAATCTGTGGCAGAATTAGTTTTTGCTCACTTGCTTTCAGGGGTTCGTTTCTTGCACGATTCCAACAGAAATATGCCTCTTGAAGGCGATTCAAACTTTAATGGTTTGAAAAAAGCGTATGCTGATGGAGTGGAATTAAGAGGAAAAACTCTAGGAATTGTTGGGATTGGTCGAATTGGTCAAGCCACTGCAAAAATGGCGTTAGGTCTTGGTATGAGAGTAATTGCTGCTGACATGTTTATTCCGCAAGTAGACGTGAAAGTGGAATTTTTCGATGGACAATCTATCACGACTAACATTGTTTCACAATCCTTGGAATCCTTGTTTAAAGAATCTGATTTCATTACTTTGCACGTTCCTGCCCAAGATGGTTACATCGTTGACGAAGCTGCATTGGCAACTATGAAAGACGGTGTTGGAATTGTAAACTGTGCCCGTGGCGGTGTTATTGACGAAATAGCCTTGATAAAAGCATTGGACTCTGGAAAAGTATCTTTTGCAGGATTAGACGTCTTTGAAAGTGAACCAAAACCAGAAATAACGATCTTGATGCATCCAAAAATCTCGTTGACTCCTCATATTGGCGCTGCAACAGGAGAAGCACAAGATAGAATTGGAACTGAATTAGCCTCACAAATAATTAGTCTATTGAGCTAATAAATACAAATTTTATAGATAAAGGCTCCGTAAAAAACGCGGAGCCTTTTTTTTTGTTAAAAAACATCAATCAAACATTTGTTTTAGTAATTTTATAATTCAACTTTTTTATCATGAAAAATTACTTTTGCATACTGTTTTTTATATTCATTTTATCCTTTAGTTGTACTAGTACGAAATCGACTGTTTCAGGTCCTGAAAAGAACTTAGCGAGCAAAAACGACTCTATCATAATTGCGAAAAAAACTATAAAAATTAAAAATGACACCATAAGAATTGCTAATGATTCCTTAGAGTACGAGGTAATTATTATTGATCCAGGTTTCAATACTTGGCTTTTAAGCAGATCTTTTCCCAGAGGCTATCACTCACAATCGTATATGGAAAATAAAAATATTTCATACATTACCGAATGGAATAATCGAGTTTCTCAACCTCAACGTTATAATCCTGATTTGTATGGAATGTCTATTGATTATGACCAAAGTATTAATTATGGATACGAAGTGAATTATTTAATTTACAACTATATGATTTTTTTTCAAAACACCTTCAACCAAAGGCTCTTTGGCTATGTCCCAATAAGATAATCTCACTATATTTGTGTTATCATTTTTAAGCTAAATGGATAAATTAAAAAAACATTGGGGAATTACTTCTAATTTCCAATTGGTCATCATTTTTGTAGTATTTGCGGTTACTGGGTCGGCTTCGGCTTGGCTATCAAAACCTGTTTGCAATTTGATAGGAATCACTAGGGAAGATTTAGGTCTTTGGTTTACGCCCATTCGATTAATTGTGATTTTTCCTTTGTACCCTTTTGTATTAATGTTCTTTGGGTATCTTTTTGGACAATCAAAATTCTTCTTTCCTTTTTCAAAAAAAATGTTGCGAAGTATCGGATTGGGATTTATTTTTAAAGGTAAAAGCTAAATAGCTAATTAAGTATTATTTGATTATTTTTCGTAGCTTATTTTTTTATCCAATAATTGTATATCCACGTCAGGGTAAAAGAAGGAATGAAATCTGTAAATGGAATGATTTCTTCTAGAAAAGCAAAAATTCCACCTACTTTACCAACGGTTCCTTTGTACATCCAAGTCATCAAAAATCCTGCAATTGGTGCCCAAACCACATCCGAAAACTCACCTAATAGCGGAATCGTAAAGGAAATCATTCCGATGGCATCAAATAAAATACCTAAAACAAGGTTTCTGATTTTAGTCTCTTTTTGTTTAACTTGAATTTCTTCTGGCATTTGATAAAAAATTTTAAAACAAAGATACGGATTGAAGTGAGAAGTTCGAAGGAAGAGGAAAGATGGAAGATGTGAGATGTAAATAAAATCTGTAACTACTTCCTTTATTACTAACTAAAATCTTTGTTTCTTTGTAAAAACAGTTCCAAATAATGATACAAGCAAAAAATATACATAAATATTACGACCAACTACAAGTTCTCAAAGGAGTTGATTTGCATATTCAAAAAGGTGAAATCGTTTCTATCGTTGGGGCTTCAGGAGCAGGAAAAACAACACTTTTACAAATTCTTGGAACATTAGACCAACCAAGCCCACAAACCGCCGAAGGGGATGTAAATACAGAAAATGGAGTTGAGTTGAAAATCAACGGGCAAGATATTTTGACGATGAATGATAAAACTTTGTCCAAATTCAGAAATCTCAACTTGGGTTTTATCTTCCAGTTTCATCAACTATTACCAGAATTTACGGCCTTGGAAAATGTTTGTATTCCGGCTTACATTGCCAATAAATCCCGGCAGGAAACCGAAATTGAAGCCAAAAGATTATTAGAACATCTTGGACTTTCTCACCGAATCAACCACAAACCCAACGAACTTTCTGGAGGTGAACAACAACGAGTGGCAGTTGCACGAGCTTTAATTAACAAGCCAGCCGTAATATTTGCCGATGAACCTTCCGGAAATCTCGATACGCATTCAGCCGAAAATTTACACCAATTGTTTTTCAAATTACGTGATGAATTTGGGCAAACCTTCGTGATTGTGACCCATAATGAAGAATTAGCCAATATGGCTGATAGAAAATTAATAATGGTGGATGGACAAATTAGTGGTCAGTAATCAGATTTCAGAAAAAAGAAAAAAATCCATTTCAATCCGTGTTTTAACTTTAGCGAATCAGTTTCATCCGTGTTCCAATTATGAATAAAAAAGAACTCAAATCCTTCCTTGACGAAAAAGTTTTGCAATACAATACCTTTGATTTTATCGAAAGTGATCCGGTGCAAATCCCACATTTGTTTTCACAAAAAGAAGACATTGAAATTGCTGGATTTATGAGCGCAACCATCGCTTGGGGCAACCGCAAAATGATCATAAAAAACTCCCATAAAATGATGGATTTGATGGGGAATTCACCTTATGATTTTGTGATGTCGCATACCGAAGCTGATTTAGAACGATTGGAATCTTTTGTCCACAGAACTTTCAACGGGCAAGATTTTGCGAGTTTTATAAAAGGCTTGCAACATATTTACAAAAACCATGATGGTCTTGAAGCTGTGTTTGCAAAAAACCAATCCCAAGTTGTCGGGACGAATACCATGCAGAAAAGTATTTCAGAATTCAAGAAAATTTTCTTCGAAATCGAACACCAAAACAGAACACAGAAACACATTTCCGACCCAATGAATGGCTCAGCAGCAAAACGCATCAATATGTATTTGAGATGGATGTGCCGCCAAGATAACAAAGGCGTTGATTTAGGAATTTGGAAAAGTATTTCGCCTTCACTCCTATCTTGTCCTTTAGACGTTCATTCCGGGAATGTGGCTCGAAAACTAGGCTTGTTGACTCGAAAACAAAACGATGGAAAATCTTTGGTAGCACTCGATTTAAAACTCCGGGAACTCGACCCGAACGATCCTGTAAAATATGATTTTGCCCTTTTTGGATTAGGCGTTTTTGAGGGATTTTGATTGCTTTTTTCATAATTTTAGAAGCAAAAAGTAATTCAAAATAAAAAGTCTTTTTATTATTTATGAATTAAAAATCCTATATTTGAGAAATAAATAAAGTATGACGTTTATCATACATATCTACCCAAATTTGGGTGGCTTTGTATAGTTTTATCATACATATAAACGAGTTATGTGTAATGTTATGACAACAGAAAACAATAATAAACTTCCGTTTTTCTCTTATGGTTTTTTTAGACCAGGTGAGATTTCTTTCCTAGGCATTAAAGACTATGTTATAAATGCAAAACCTTTTATTATCGAAGGCGACTTAGTCCTTAGGGATGGTGTTACATTATTCAAAGATTCCAACAATCAAATGGTTGATGGCTATTTAATAACATTCAAACAAGAATTTGAAAATGAAGCGTACTCATTTATAAATTCATTAGAACCAAAAAAGCTTTTCAAATGGCGAGAAAAGAAATTTAATAACATTTCATTTAACATCCTTTATGGTGTGAAGCCTGACCGTGGTTCTGACAACATTAAAGAAGCAGATTGGAAAACAATTTGGGACGACCCTTTTTTCACATCTGCACTAGAAGTTTTAGAGGAGATTCCAAATGAAAAATTTGAATGGAATTTAAAACCACTTTTCAAATTACAAATGAAATATATGCTATTATGGACAATTCTTGAAAGATTTACTTTTTTAAGATATAGTTTAGGTGGAGGTTCTGCCGCAAGAAACAGATTATTTGCAGAAGATGAATATTTCAAGGAAGCACTATTGAAATACGTTACCGATGAACGAACTGTATACAGTACTGAAGACCCTGATGATAAAACAACGTTAAATGCTCAAAATCCTAAAAAATCTTTAGATTATTATTATCAAGTAAGATGTAATATTACTCACAGAGGGAAAGCAGTTACAAGAGACTACGAAATGGTTAAAGACTCATTTAATGAACTTTTTAATATTACAAAATATGTTCTTGGCAAAACAAAAAATGAATGTGAACTAATTAAAAAAGAATATGAAGCAAGAGAAGATTGATGTGCTTAGAGAATTTATCTTGACAAAAGACATAACTAACGAAGCAAAAAAAACGATTTTATTTGGAGGAGCAGATATTTCAATTGTTTCCAAATTACCCGACCAAAAGAATAGTTTCTATGGCGACCCTCAATTTGTGGTAACCAAATTTTCAAAAGAATTGAGTTGGTTAATTTTTCAATTGAAGGAATTATTTAAAGAGGATTTGGATTATATGAACAAATATCCATTTTATGGTCGTCTTGCAGAAAGTGCAAATAAATCGATTAGTATAGATAGCCAAAATCTAACGAAAATTTTGCTTGACATCTTAGAGGAAGCTGAAAAAATGAGCAAAGAAACTGAATGAAAAACACTACACATAACAGCGTGCAAGCGCCATAACCCTGCCGCAGGCGCAACACAGTGTTACGATCGCCTGCACGCAAAACGTTATTTTAAAAAAGAGATTTATGGCTACTCGCCATTTTTTTTGATTAATGCTCATTCAACAATCAAATTATTCTTTTTCAATTATTTTCAGAAATCCTGAATACAACACTAGTAAATATCATTAGTTAGAAAAAACGTACCTTTGCGCAAAATTTACGTTTTATGACCACTTTCGAACAATTCAACCTTCCTAAATCAGTGCAAAAAGCAATCGATGATTTAGGATTTACCACACCAACTCCCATTCAGGAAAAAACTTTTTCTGTGATTATGTCAGGTCGTGATATGATGGGAATTGCTCAAACAGGAACAGGTAAAACGTTTGCTTATTTATTGCCGTTATTAAAACTATATAAATTCACTCCGGGTCATACTCCTAAAATAGTAATTCTAGTTCCAACACGTGAGCTTGTAGTTCAAGTGGTCGAAGAAGTAGAAAAACTGACCAAATATATGTCGGTTCGTACCGTTGGAATCTTTGGAGGAGTTAACATCAATACTCAAAAAACAGTTGTTTATACTGGTTGCGATATTCTAGTAGGAACTCCAGGACGTGTGATGGATTTAACATTGGACAATGTCATCCGTTTTGAAGATATGCAAAAATTGGTCATCGATGAATTTGATGAAATGCTGAATTTAGGTTTTCGTACCCAATTAACAGCCATTTTAGCAATGATGCCAAAAAAGCGTCAAAACATCTTATTTTCCGCAACTATGACGGATGAAGTAGATGCAATTTTGAATGACTTTTTTGATTATCCTGAAGAAGTTACGCTTTCGGCATCAGGAACTCCATTGGAAAACATTACCCAAATTACGTATAACGTTCCCAACTTCAATACCAAAATTAATTTACTAAAACACTTGTTGCAAACTAATGAGGATATGAGCCGTGTTTTGGTTTTTGTGAACAACAAGAAAATATCGGATATGGTTCACACTCAAATTGAGGAAGATTTTGAGGGCCAATTTGGTGTAATACATTCGAATAAATCACAAAATTATCGTTTGAGCACGATGGCTGAATTTCAGCAAGGCAATCTTCGTGGATTAATCACCACCGATATTATGGCGAGAGGTTTGGATATTTCTAATATCACGCACGTCATCAACTTTGAAATGCCAGAACTACCTGAATTATATATGCACCGTATTGGTAGAACCGGTCGTGCCGATGCCTCAGGAACAGCTATTAGTTTGATTACGCCCCGTGAAGAAGAATCAAAATTTGCCATTGAACTATTAATGGATATGGAATTATCCGTTGAGGCTTTTCCAGAAACTGTCGAAATTTCACTAAAACTTATCGAGCCTGAAAAAGACCGCCAGCCGATGAAGTTTATGATGAAAAAGGTTAAATTAGAAGGTGATGGCGCTTTTCAAGAGAAAAGTAAAAAGAATAAAAAAGTAAATCTTGGTGGACCTGGTGTAACAAAGAAAAAAACACACGGTTCTGTCAATAGAAATATGTTGAAGAATCAAGCGAAAAAGCGCAAGGACAAGAAGTAGTGTTCACTGGTCAGTTTTTTAGTGGTCAGTATCACTAAAAATAGTGTTACGTATTCAGTTTTTTAGTGTTCCGTTGAGTACTGACCACTAAAAAACTGACCACTTGTCTGCCAACAGGCAGGCTGATTACTTAAACTTAAATCTTCGTAAAAACCAAACACACTGGAGAGCACAATTCAATTTTTTTTCCAGTGTTAGTAAGCATTCCTGTTGTTTTATCTCTTTTGAAAATCATAATTTCATTGGAATAATGATGTCCTACCAAAAGGAAATTACCTGTTGGATCAATGTTGAAATTTCGAGGACCTTTTCCTAAAGTACTGGTTCTTTGCACAAATTCTAATTTCCCTTTTTTCAATATTTTGAAAGCTGAAATATCATTGGCAGTTCCTCGATTGGTTGCATACAAAAACTTTCCGTCGGGCGAAATATGAATGTCAGCTGCTCCAATATCCCCTTTAAAATCTGTTGCAACAACTGTCGTTTCGCTTACTTTTTTTAATAATCCATTTGCATAACTAAATGATGTTATTGTTCCATCCAATTCTTGCAAAACGTACACATATTTTCCATCTTTACTAAATATCAAATGTCTTGGACCACTTCCGGGTTTAACATCAATACTGCTTTTTAATTGCAAAACTTCTGTTGCTGAATTTGGATCGTATTGATAGGAATACACTTTGTCCGTTCCTAAATCATTAGCCAAAATATAGTTTTTATCTGGCGAAAAATAGACCATATGAGCGTGGGGAGCATCTTGTCTTTTAGCATTTACGCTTTTCCCCGTGTGCTGCACTACTTGCTTCACTTCGCCTATACTTCCGTCATTATTTATACCCAAAACCGATATGTTACCACTAGAATAATTGGCCGCTATTACGTTTTTATCATCATTAATTATGTAACAAGGATTCAGTCCTTTTGGATCTTGATAATTAAGAAAATCCAATTTTCCATTTTTTGAATTAAATCCAAAAGCACTTATAGTACTTTTTTTATCGTTTTCGCTTACCGAATAGACGAATTTATTATCACTAGAAACCGACAAATAACTAGGGTTTAGAATGTTTTCGGTATTACTTTTTGGTTTAA
>CAMDGJ010000044.1 GCA_945897545.1 Flavobacterium psychrophilum | reverse complement strand
GAATACAAAAATTTGATCTGGATTATAAATTGAGAAATATCCTTATTGATTATTTTAAGGAAGTAGATACAATTCCGGTTATAAATGATGTTAGAATTAGTGTTGAGTGATGTTTTAGGTTTTAGGTTTTGGGTTGTGGGTTATAGGTTTTAGGTTGTAAGTCTAGATTATAAAAAAAATAAAAATGAAAAGAAGATATTTTATAGAAAAAACGGCTGCCAGTGCAACTTTATTGAGTTTTGGGTTGTCGTTGAGCAGTTTTAAATCAGATATAAAACATATAACGATTCTTCACACTAATGATGTTCACAGTCATATCGACCCTTTTCCTATGGATGATCCTCGAAATCCAAATATGGGTGGCATTGCCAGAAGAGCATCATTGATTGAAACGATTCGTCAAGAAAATCCAAATGTATTGCTTCTTGATGCCGGTGACATTTTTCAGGGAACTCCCTATTTTAACTATTATGGAGGGGAACTGGAATTCAAATTGATGAGTATGATGAAATATGATTTATCTACAATAGGGAATCACGATTTTGACAATGGTGTTGATGGTTTAACTGCCCAAATGCCTCACGCGACTTTCGAATTTGTTTCGGCAAACTACGATTTCAAAAATACTACGATGGATGGTTTTGTAAAACCGTATAAAGTTTTCAATAAAAACGGGATAAAAATTGGTGTTTTTGGACTTGGAATTGAACTTCAAGGATTGGTAGACAAATTAATGTACAAAGAAACTGTGTATCATAATCCAGTTGAAACAGCACAAGAAATGGTTCGGATTCTAAAAAAAGAACAAAAATGTGATTTAGTTATTTGCCTTTCGCACCTTGGATATAAATACGGTAAAGAAGATTCGAATAAAATATCGGATTTAAAATTAGCGGAACTTACGAAAGATATTGACTTAATTATTGGTGGCCACACTCATACCTTTCTGGATAAACCAACTGTTGCAAAAAACTTGGAAGGAAAAGATGTTTTAGTAAACCAAGTTGGTTGTTATGGCATCAATCTAGGGCGAATTGACTTTTATTTAGACAATGATAAAGCAAAATCGCACCAAGGAAAATCAATTGTAGTTTAGGATATTTAGTTTTCATATTTAATAATTACAGGACAGAAAGATTATTTACTATAAAATCATTTTCTGAAATTCATTTTCAGTAATTATCTGAATATTTAATTTAGATGCTTTGTCTAATTTTGCCGGCCCCATATTAGCTCCAGCAACTACAAAATCAGTTTTTGCAGAAATAGAACTTCCTACTTTTCCTCCGTTATCTTCGATCGCTTTTTTCAAATCATCTCTCGAAAACTCTTCAAAGACTCCTGAAACAACGAAGGTTTTACCTGAGAGTTTGTCTGTTGCATTCGGATTTACTATTTCGATGGTTTCAAATTGAACTCCATAACTTTTTAATCGGTCAATGATAATACTATTTTCCTGATTTTCGAAAAAATCCATCACGCTTTGCGCAATGCGTTCTCCTATCTCGTCTACCAAAATCAAATCCATCAAACTGGCCTGACTTAAGGCATCAATACTTTTATAATGTTTGGCTAGTTTTTTCGCTACTGTTTCGCCCACAAATCGAATTCCAAGAGCATACAAAACGCGTTCAAATGGAATGTTCTTCGAATTTTCGACTCCATTGACCAAGTTTTCTGCTGATTTTTGGGCCATTCGTTCCAAAGGAAGAATATCTTCTACGCTCAATTCATACAAATCGACATAATTATGAACCAATCCGTTATTGAATAACAGAGCTACCGTTTCTCCACCAAGTCCTTCGATATCCATTGCTTTTCTGGAAATAAAATGCTGAATTCTCCCAATAATCTGAGGCGGACAGCCATAAAAATTCGGACAATAATGATTAGCTTCGCTTTCACCTCGAACTAATTCTGTGTTGCATTCTGGACAGTGCGTAATATATTTTGTAGGTTCTGAATTTGCTGTACGTTTGCTTAAATCAACTGCGATAATTTTCGGAATAATCTCTCCTCCTTTTTCAACAAAAACAGTGTCGCCAATACGAATATCCAATTTTTCAATTTGGTCAGCATTGTGCAAAGAAGCTCTTTTTACAATAGTTCCCGCCAATTGAACCGGTTCTAAATTAGCAACTGGAGTTATGGCTCCCGTTCTTCCCACTTGGTAGGAAATAGAATTCAATTTTGTAAAAACTTGTTCTGATTTAAACTTATAAGCAATGGCCCAACGAGGCGATTTGGCGGTAAAACCCAATTCCTCTTGATGCCGAAAATCATTGACTTTTATAACCACACCATCCGTTTCATAAGGAAGGTTGTGGCGGTGGATGTCCCAATAGGCTATAAATTGAAAAACCTCCTCCATATTGTGTGCCAACTTGGATTCCTTTGGGACTTTGAAACCCCAAATCCTCGCTGTTTCTAATCCTTCGAACTGTGAATTGAATGGTAATTTGTTTCCAATAAGAAAGTAAAGCAAACAATCTAAAGGGCGTTTTGCAACTTCAGCGCTGTCCTGCAATTTTAAACTTCCCGAAGCGGTATTTCTAGGATTGGAATAAGGTGTTTCTCCAATTTCGATTAATTCCTGATTCATTTTTTCGAAGCCTGCAAAAGGCAAAATGATTTCACCACGAACATCAAATTTATCAGGAAAGTTTCCTTTTAATTGCAAAGGAATTGATTTTATAGTTTTGATATTATTAGTAACATCATCACCTTGAACACCATCACCTCGAGTGACTGCACGTTTTAGCTTTCCGTTTTCGTAAGTAATACTTATTGATGCTCCATCGTATTTCAATTCGCAGGTGTATTCTAATTGAACATCACCCAGTACTTTCTGAACACGTTTTTCCCAGTCTAATAATTCTTCTTTAGAATAGGAATTATCTAGTGAATACATTCTGTACTCGTGTTTGACAGTTTCGAAGTTTTTTGTAATGGCTCCTCCCACACGTTGCGTTGGAGAGTTTTCATCAAAGAATTCTAGATATTTATTTTCTAACTCCTGTAGTTGCTTAAGTTTTTGATCAAATTCAAAATCAGAAATGGTTGGTGTATCCAACACATAATAATTGTAGTTGTGTTGGTTTAATTCCTGTCGCAAATTTAAAATCGTATTTTGAATATCCATAGAAAATAAAATTGGCTATTTTAGCTTTTTAAATAAGGGACTAAAATAACCAATTTAATAGAAAAAACGATAAAATTACGATTCAATAATCGAAATTATTTGTTTGAATAATTGTCCGTCACTCAAGAACGACCCTTGTTGTATTAATTCAAAAATTGAAGCATTGCGTTCTTCGGCAAATACTTTTTTACCCGTTTTGATTTCGATAGTTTCGGTAAACATATTGTCGCTTAGCCATTGCAAGCCTTCTTTTGTCAAAAAATCAGTTTCGGGAACCAATGATTTCAGCACAATAGATTGAACATAAGTATCAAAACACTGAAAAAGAAAAATATGATTTTTAGAGAAATGTTCTAAATATTCGGCTCTACCCAGAACACCTTCCCAAACTACATCAGAAAAAACGTCGAGTTCTTGTTCTGCTACTTCAGGTTTCTCGATTTTGATCTTATCCCATTCTGCTTTATCAATAGCTTGGGTTGAGAGGAAGTTAATGAATTCTTGGTGTAATTCTTCGAATTGTTCTTTTGTTAATCTGGAGTATTTCATTATTTTGTCATTTCGAGGCACGAAGCAATCTCATTAATTATTTATATGTATTCAAAATGATGAGATTGCTTCGTGCCTAGCAATAACATCAAAAAAAAATCCCGACTTTCATCGGGATTTAATTATAATATTTAGAAACTACGCTTTTTCAGCGATAATTTCATAAGGTAATTCAACGATAACATCTCTATGTAATCTAATGCTTGCAGCATATTTACCAGTTCTTTTAACGATACCGCTTGTGATAAATTTTCTTTCGATTGTTTGACCTGCTTTTTGCAAAGCTTCAGCGATATCAATATTTGTAATTGAACCAAAAAGTTTTTCGCCACCTGCTTTTGCGAAGATTTTGATTTCAAGTGCTTTCAATGTTTCGGCCAAAGCTTTTGCATCGTTTACTACTTTCGCTTCTTTATGCGCTCTTTGCTTTAAGTTTTCAGCTAATACTTTCTTTGCCGAAGGAGTTGCTAATAGTCCGTGACCTTGTGGAATCAAAAAGTTACGACCGTAACCGTTTTTAACATTTACCACATCATCTTTAAAGCCTAAATTTTGAACGTCTTTTTTTAATATAATTTCCATCTTGTTGTCCTTTGTTATTAGAAGTTAGTCCCGCTGTTGCGGGACAACAAATGTTAGTTTTTAATTATTTTAGCATATCAGCCACGTATGGCATTAAAGCTAAATGTCTGGCTCTTTTAACAGCTACTGACACTTTTCTTTGGTATTTTAATGAAGTACCCGTTAAACGACGAGGAAGTATTTTTCCTTGCTCATTAACGAATTTCAATAAGAAATCACCATCTTTATAATCAATGTATTTGATACCTGATTTTTTGAAACGGCAATACTTTTTTGTTTTGTTTATTTCTATGTTTAAAGGAGTAAGATATCTGATATCTCCGTCTTTTTTTCCTGAAGCAGATTGTTGTAATGTTGCCATAATGATTATGCTTTTGCAGATTTAAGTTTAGTTCTTCTTCTTTCAGCCCAAGAAATAGCGTGTTTATCGAGACTTACAGTCAAGAAACGCATTACTCTTTCGTCACGTCTAAATTCGGTTTCAAAAGCAATTAGGACTTCTCCTGCTACTTTGAATTCAAATAAGTGGTAAAAGCCACTTTTTTTATTTTGGATTTCGTAGGCCATTTTTTTTAGACCCCAATCCTCTTTCGATACCATTTCAGCACCTCTACTTGTAAGAAAATCTTCAAATTTGCTTACTGTTTCCTTTACCTGCACTTCAGATAAAACGGGATTTAAAATGAAAACAGTTTCATAATGATTCATAAATATTTTATTTAAAATTAAATTAGCCGCGAAAGTAATATTTTTTTTTGGATAAACAAGAATTTTATATGTGAATCAGTTAAAACGCAAAAAAAAACGATAAAAATTTGGTTACATCAACTTAATGTAGTATTCTTACGGATTAGAATCTAATTATAATAATGATAATTATGAAATTAAACTGTGTCGTAGTAGATGATAGTTCCATTCAAAGAATGATTATCACAAAACTAGTAAATAATCATCCAAATTTACGTTTAATTGGAGACTTTTCTAACGCGATTGAAGCAAGAGGTTGCATGACTATCCACAATGTTGATTTAATCTTCCTTGACATTGAGATGCCGGTGATTAACGGTTTTGTTTTTTTGGATGGTTTAAAAACTAAACCACAAATTATTTTCATCACTTCAAAAGCTGAATATGCGATGAAGGCTTTTGATTATGATGCCACCGATTACCTTCAAAAGCCAATAGCAGTCAATCGATTTAATGCTTCTGTGAAAAGAGCATTGGATTTACATTTGCTACGTTCTGATAGCGGTGAAGCAGATGGCGATCACATTTTCATTAAAAGTAACCTAAAAAAATTAAAAATTTTCACCTCTAAAATTAAATGGATTGAAGCTTTTGGTGATTATGTAAAAGTAGTTACTGAAGAAGACACTAACCTTGTACTTTCTACAATGAAATCTTTCGAAAAGGACCTGTCAAAAGACAAGTTTGTAAGAGTGCATAAATCTTACATTATCAATATTGATAAAGTGGAGCGCTTTAATAGCAGATTTGCAGAAATTGGAATTACGAAGATTCCATTAAGTCGACACAAAAAAGAAGATTTAGTGAGAGCCTTGGCAATCAACTAATAAAAATCAACATTTACATACACTTTTATTGATCTATATTGTGCTACTGCATCAAAACTATTCAGCATTTTCTGAATAGTTTTTTTTGTGCTTTGCAACGATTGATTTATAGGGATTTTTATCATAATGGTTCTTATATACTCATTCCGAATCCTTGAAATAGGCGGTTCCTCGGGTCCTAAAACCGGGATGCTTAAATTTTGTTGCATTACCTGATATAACCATATTGAACCTTCTTTGAGTTTATCAAAATCTCGATGCTTCAGGGTCAACTTTATCAGTCTAAAATACGGGGGATATTTGTAAATTTGTCTTTCATATAATTGCTCTTTGTACATTCCCTCATAATTATTATCAACCACTTGTTTAATGGTATTGTGTTCCAGATTATACGTCTGGATAATCACTTTTCCTTGTTTTTGAGAACGACCAGAACGACCAGAAACTTGTGTCATCATTTGGAAACTTCTTTCGAAAGCCCTGAAATCAGGGTGATATAACATATTGTCAGCATTCATTATACCCACTAAACTCACGTTGTCAAAATCCAGACCTTTGGCAAGCATTTGTGTTCCAACAAGAATTTCAACTTCTCTATTTTTGAAACTATCTATGATTTTCTCGAAACCAAATTTACCCCGAGTAGTGTCTTGGTCCATTCGGCCGATTTTTGTTTTTGGAAATAATGCTATCAATTCCTGCTGAATTTGTTCTGTTCCAAAACCTTTTGTAGTCAAATGAACACTTGTACAGGCATGACAGTTGGTTGGCTTTGCCATTGCGTAACCACAATAATGACAACGCAACTGATTTTTGTGTTTATGATACGTTAAACTCACGTCGCATTGCGGACATTGTGGCACGTGACCACAAGTCATACATTCGACCACAGGCGAAAATCCTCTTCGGTTTTGAAACAAAATAACTTGTTCTCCTAATGATAAAGCCGCAGTGATTTCCGCTATTAATATATCGCTAAAATGTCCTTTCATTTGTTTGCGAAAGTATTTGTCCTTAAGGTCTACCAATTCAATTTGAGGCATCATAACATTGCCGAACCTTTTAGTAATTTCGACCAAGCCATATTTTCCGGATTGAGCATTAAAATACGTTTCAATACTTGGCGTAGCCGAACCTAAAATTACTTTAGCCTTGTGACTGTTTGCTAAAACTATCGCAGCATCTCGAGCATGATAACGAGGCGAAGGATCTACTTGCTTAAATGTTTGCTCGTGTTCTTCGTCTACAATAATCAATCCCAAATTAGAAAAAGGCAGGAACAATGCCGATCTTGCTCCTATAACAATTTGTGCTTTTGGGGATAGCTCTAAGACTTGTTGCCATACTTCTACCCTTTCGTTGTTGCTGTATTTCGAATGAAAAACTGCAACTTTATTGCCAAAATAATCCCGTAATCTCCCCAATAATTGCGTCGTCAGTGCAATTTCTGGCAATAAGTAAAGTACTTGTTCCTCTGTCACAATAAAATCTTCAATCAGTTTGATGTAGATTTCAGTTTTTCCGCTGGAAGTCACTCCGTGCAAAAGGCAAACTTCTTTTTGGCTAAAACTTTGCTTGATTTCTTCAAAGGCTGTATGCTGTGCTTCGCTTAGCTGCAATTGTTCTTCCTTAGTTTTTCCTGAAAAATTAACACGATCTACCTGAATGTAATATTCTTCGAAAATTTCTTTCTCGATTAATGCTTTGACAATCGTCGAAGTAGATTTAGCTGCTTCAATTAACTTTTTTACGGTAATTGGCTTTTTCTCCGAAGCACTTAATTGAAAAAAACTCAGAACGATTTCCTTTTGTTTATGAGCATTTTTGAGGATTTCTAATAATTCACTCAAACCTTCATTAGATGTGTATTTAGAATGTAATTTTACGTACCGAATGAGTTTTGGCGTATAACTTTCTAGCATTTCCTCTTGCAGAACCAGAATATTTTTGTCTATCAATTTTTGGATAACCGGAAAAATATTCTTCTTATTCAAAATATTCATTATGTCCTGCACTTTCAATGAACTTTGCTGTTGAAGTGCTTCATAAACTAGAAATTCATCATCAGAGAGCAAACTTTCATCCACAAAACCATCTGACTTTTGAGAAATAATGGTTTCGCTTTCCAGCAAAAGTGCGGATGGCATTGCGCCACGATATACATCACCAATGGCACACATATAATAAGAAGCAATCCATTGCCAATGGGCGATTTGGATTTCAGTTACAATGGGTTTTTCGTCGAGAATTTGGTGAATTTCCTTTGCATCGTATAGAGTAGGCTTGTTTTCGTGAATTGCTATAACAAGTGCCGTATAGATTTTACTTTTACCAAAAGGTACCGCTACTCGCATTCCTTTTTTGATATAATTATACTCGGTTTCCGAAACGCTGTAAGTAAAGGTTTTGGCTAGTGATAACGGTAAAATTACTTCAACAAAATGCATTTTATAAATTGGAATTAGACTCTTCAAACTCCTTAGAATGATTGTTTATTTTTGACTGCTTCCGTTTCAATTTGTTGATTGAAGCATTTAATTCAAATCCAAGAAGTAAAATCATACAGTTTATCCAAATATAAAACATTAAAATTAATAAGGTTCCAATAGAGCCATACAATTCGTTATATTTAGAAAAACGGATTACCCAAATTCCAAAGAAATAAGAATCCAATAGGATCAGTATGGTCGTAAATACTGAGCCAACTGAAATAAAAGCGCCTCCTATAAAATGTTTGGTTCCAAATCTAAAAAGTATCGATGTCGTGATTAAAATCATCAAAATTACGAACGCATATCTGCCTACAATGATTAGCGAAATGGTGTCATTCAAAACATCTTGAATACTAGTTTTTTGTATAAGCACTTCAAAAACAACGATTGTTGCAACGGTTAGCAATAACAAAATCGATAATACTAACGACATTCCCAAAGAAACTATATATTGATGAATAAAACCTCGTTTTACAAGTACGTGTTTTGAGGACTCGAAGCCTCCTAAAATACCGTTCAAGCCATTTGCCATCAAAAAAATAGACAATATAAACCCTGTAGATAGTAGTCCTGAATGGCTATTATTAAGAATATCATTGACGATATTAGCGATAGCATCATAGGTATTTGGCGGTACTCCCTCTTTTACGAATAAGAGGAAATCTGCTTGAAAGCCCTCGATAGGAATGTATGGAATTAGATTTAAAATGAAGAGTGCAAAAGGAAAAAGTGCCATAAAAAAGCTAAAAGCAATTGCGCTAGCATGATATGTTAATGCACTTTCTAGTATTCCTAAAACATATAATTCCGATAAATCATACAAAGAAAGTCCCTGCAATCCTGGAAGTTTGATCTTTTTTGGGAAGCGAATCAAATTGCGCAGTACGGGAATTTTTTCAATTCTTTCCTCTATTTCCTTACTCATGGTTTTTTGGTATCAAAAAGCCTTCAGGCTCAAATCCATATTGTATATAGAATGCGTCAGTGCTCCCGAAGATATGAAATTAACACCACATTCCGCATACCTGCGAATCGTGTTTTCGTTGATATTTCCAGAAGATTCCGATTGACATTTATTCCCAATTAGTGCTACTGCTTTTCTAGTATCATCAAAATCGAGATTGTCAATCAATATCCGGTAAATTCCGTCGTTTTCAAGAATTTCCTTTACTTCGTCTAGATTTCTGGCTTCGACGATTATTTTAAGATCCAGATTTTTTTCCTTGAGATAAGCTTTGGTTTTGGCTATAGCCAAAGTAATTCCACCCGCAAAATCGTTATGATTGTCTTTGAGCATAATCATATCATAAAGCGCAAAACGGTGGTTTTCGCCTCCGCCTATTTTCACTGCCCATTTTTCGCAGGCTCTAAATCCAGGTGTTGTTTTTCGAGTATCGAGAATTTGGGTATTTGTTCCTTCGAGCAAATCAACATATTTCTTTGTTTTGGTGGCAATGGCACTCATTCGCTGCATGGAATTAAGCAACAACCTTTCGGCTTTTAAAATGGATTGTGAACTTCCTGAAACGTGAAAAACTATATTCCCTTTTTTCACTGGCGTTCCATCTTCAATAAATATTTCCGTTTTTAGATTAGTGTCAACATAATTGAGAATCTTTTTGGCGAAAGCCACACCTGCAATAATACCGTCTTCTTTAACTAAAAGTTTTACTTTTCCAGTTGCTGAAGCAGGAATACAGGCCAAGGAACTATGATCGCCTTCGCCCACATCTTCGCGAATTCCATTTTGTATTATGAGGAGTAATTCGTTTTCGAATTGGGTTTTGCTAATCATTTTAAGGTTCTATTTACAAAGTGCTAAAATACCATTTATTTTGTGTATTTAAAAATTTGTTACCTTTCATCTTTTGATTATTGTAGGGAAATTGAATATTAAAGTGGCGGTTTTTATTGCTATCTAGATTATCATTCGTCAAAACACATCCACAAAGTGCAATATTTCTATTTAAATAAAATTGTTTTAACAAAAAAAGTCGGTTATTTATTTAAATCTTTACCATATAAAACCCTATATTTGAATCAATTAAAAAAATATTTGTATGAAATCTTTTTTAATCCTCTTTTTGGCAATCTCTTTATTATTTATTTCTTGCAAAAAAGAACTCAAACCACAAGACAGCTCAGTTTCGTCAAAAGTAGTCCCATTTACTGAAGTTGCAAATCAACAGTATAATCAGTCGGTAATGCCAACCCAACCATTACAAAATCAAAATACGGTCAATCAAAACACTGCTGCGTCAACTCCAGTGGCTGTTGCCAAAGGAATGAATCCTGCCCACGGTTAACCAAATCTTTAACCTTTATATTAAATATTCTCTAATTCGGTACTGTTTTTAAAATTCCATTGATCTATCAAATATAGCAGTGCCGCCATATCTCGCAGCTTCTTTTGCTCCAGAAGATCTTTGATCAACACAACACCTGTAAGCTAAAAATGTTTCAATGTTTTCAGGATCCATTGGTCTATTAAAAAAAACGATTTTACCTTTTAACTTTTCACCCAAAGTCTCTAATTCCATAATTCCATGAGTCTCTTCACTTCTACTACTTCGGCAGTAATGCCATTTTTTGATGTAACTATGGAACCTCCAAGCGCACAAACGGGTATGTTTACTTTAGATTTATTGTCAATAATATAGGCGATTTCCTTTTCACCACGAACCTATTTTGGCGCTGTCATTTCTTGAAGATAAGCTCGGTCAAAACCTAAAGTTTCCATTTGCAACTTAGTGAACTGAACTACTTTTGCAGCATTGTCCGAGCCTGATAATCGAGCTCCAATGGAATTTGAAAGATAGTCTAGCCAAGAATAACATTTCGAATTGGTTAATGATGTTTTGTAGATTTCCTTGAGGATTTGTTCGTCGCTGGCTTGTGCAAATAGCACTATTCCGTTTAGAAATAAGGTGGCTAAAAAACTGTTTTTTTCATAAAATTATATGGCATTTTTTATTCTGATTTTTTAATTTCGGTTCGCGGACCAATGCCGTTGTTATTGAATGCTTCAATCTGAAAATAATACCCATCAGATTTATCCAGTCCATTAAAGTAATATTCGTTTTTTCCATAAACCATTATCGAACCGTACATTTTATCTGGCGATTTGCCAAAATAAATCACATAACCATCTGCCAAAGGTTCCTGCTGCCACTTGAACCAAACGTTGCGTCGCTCTCCTTCTTTAGTAGGTTCAGTTCGTAATGGAACAAAATTTTGGACAATAGCGGGAAAAATTCCGCTTCCTTTTCCGAAAATTCTTAAACCACACAAAGCAAATTTTCCTGTTGGCATTTGGATGTTTTCCATTTTTACATAACGTGCTTGAATGGCTTTACTGAGTTCAATATAATCGTGCGGCACGTCTTTGGTGTTTTTGCTTTTGTCTACAAGAATTTTCCAGTTTTTTGCGTTGTCAGAGTAGTACAAAACATATTTATGACCCGCTGTTGTTTCTGGTTTTCCCATTAATTCCACATCCTGATCGGCATAATTAATTTGGATGGCATTGATGGTGCTTTTTTCGCCTAAATCAGAAATTATATACTCGCCTTTGTCAGCAGATTTTGCCGACCAATAGGTTTTTATATCTTCATTAACAGCATAATTAGGCTGAAATCCACCTAGAGTTGACGAAACCTGAACCGGTTTATTGTAATTCAGCAACATCCAACCCGAGAAATTTTCGTTCAAATGGTTTTTCTTTTCCGAGGGTAAAAACGTTGGATAATCACCGTAAGCAGTATTCGAATAAAGAATTCCATCGGTATCAAAACCTGCTGGCCAAATACCCAAACGGCGTTCGAAATTATTTTTGGTACAAATCGAAATCGTTGAAACGTGCCAATATTCTTCATTGCTATCCTGATAAGTCGCTCCGTGTCCTGCTCCTCTTGCAAAACCCCCAGGTTTATACGAAAACGGATTGTGAGATTGATATTCAAAAGGCCCAAGTGGATTTTTACTCACATAAACGCCATCTCCATAACCGCTAAATTCGGTTCCAGGTGCTCCATATTGCAAATAATATTTGCCTTTATATTTAGTTACAAAAGCACCTTCCATAAAAGGTTGAAGAAACGTATTGTCATTGTTTTCGCCAAAGCGTTCCCATCCGTGTTCTTGATCATTCAACGCAATTAATGAAACTACTTCGCCTTCGGGTTGAAAGCTTTTGCGGTTTAATTTCACTCCATACAACGGATATAAATTACTAGAACCATAATATTCATAAACTTCATCCTTCTCTTTGTCCCAAAAAATATAAGGATCCCAAGCTCCTGCTTCTGATTTGTGAACCAATTCTTTCCAATCGTCATTAGATGGATTTGTACTCATCCAAATAGGAAATTCTTTTTCGTGTGTGGAACCCACAACCAGCAACGTATCGTTTACAAATGACAGCGAAGGCGCACACAATTCATCATATACTTTGTGTTGCGGTCTAAGGAATTTACGAGGAATAAATTGCCAGTCGAGCATATCTTTGCTATGCCAATATCCCCATTGATTAGTGGAAAATAAATAATATTCACCTTTAAAAAAAGTGATAACAGGATCTGCAGTCGCGCGGTGTTTCCCTTGAGTTACAAAATTAGGAATGGGACAATATCCGTAATCTATATTGCTGGGATTGCAGTAGGTTTTTTGCTGGGCGTTGGCGTTTATGAAAAAACAAATAAGTAGACTTAATAGCATTTTCTTCATAGTTTTGATTTTTAAATTTAGGGTAATTATTTTGTCATTTCAACATAGGAGAAATCACATTTGTTGCTCAGGCCATTTGATTTAATTCGTTCGCTATCGCTCGGGCAATGTTATTAAGTCAAGGATTTTTTGTCACTTCGACATAGGAGAAATCACATTTTTTGCTAACGTTATGTGATTTCTCCCGTTGGTCGAAATGACAAATTATAAAGTGTTGATGTCTAAACAGGCCTATAAGGTTTTAAAAACCTTATAGGTCTAAATATATTAAAAACAATAAAAATCCTTAGTTAATTGGCTCAAAACTTATCGCAGTTCCACCGCCGGGAGCCAAATTCAACTTGATCTTTGATTTAGGTGTAACTTCAATTGTGCTTATTTTGTAGGCGATAGGATTGCTTTTCCAATCGGCGTCTTTTGCATCTTCATAAAAAATAGCTTTGTATTTTTTTCCTTTAGAAAGAAAGTCTAGCTTAATTTCTGATTTTCTGGCATTTTGATCGGTGATTGCTCCAAGGAACCAAGTCTCCTTGCTTTTTGTTTTTCTAACAACGGTCAAATAATCGCCAGGTTCTGCTTCAAGGTATTTGCTTTCATCCCAATCTAAAGCAACATCTTTGATGAACTGGAAAGCATCAGGATATTTTTCGTAGTTTTCAGGTAAATCAGCAGCCATTTGCAAAGGCGAATACATGGTTACATACAATGCCAATTGTTTGGCCAAGGTGGTATGAACTTGCTCCGTTTTGGTTTTGTTATAATAACTCATTTTAATTTCAAAAATTCCCGGAGTGTAATCCATTGGACCTCCAAGCAATCTTGTGAAAGGCAAAATTGTTTCGTGCATTGGAGGATTTCCAATGCTCCAAGCATTGAATTCATTGCCTCGAGCGGCTTCGGCGGCGATGTAATTTGGATACGTTCTACTGTAACCCGTTGGACGAGAACTTTCGTGTGAATTGATCATCAGTTTGTAATCCGCGGCACGTCTGGCAACAAAATTATAATGATTGACCATCGTTTGTCCATCATGAAATTCACCACGAGGAATAATTTTGCCCACATAACCTGATTTTACGGCAGGATAATCCAGTTTTTTCACCAAGTCGAAAGCGCGATCTAAATGTCGCTCGTAATTGGCCACTGAGCCAGAAGTTTCGTGGTGCATTATCATCTTGACGTTTTTGGATTTGGCGTAAGCCGTAACCGCAGCAATATCAAAATCCGGATATGGCGTCACAAAGTCGAAGACTTCTTCTTCCAATTGCCAAACCAATCTTCCCAACCAACGTTCCAACCCTCGACCAAGACACCATCGAAACCATTTTTGGCAGCAAAATCAATATATCTTTTGGTGTTTTCTGTTGTTGCCCCGTGTTTTCCTGACGGCAATAAATCCTGTGTCAAAACATTTTGTGCATTTTGAGAACCTGCATAATCCCAGGTCGATTTTCCTACGTGCATTTCCCACCAAATTCCAACATATTTCATTGGTTTTATGAAAGATGTATCGTCTATCTTACAAGGTTCATTCAGATTCAAAATCATTTTTGAAGCCACGATATCTCTAGCATCATCGCTAATCATAATGGTTCGCCATGGCGAAACACAAGGTGCTTGTAAATAGACTTTATCGCCAATGGCATTTGGAACTAAATGTGAGGTCAATTTATAATTTTTTACGTCCGAATCAAGGTGCATTATTGGGTAATTGACAACGGCGGCTTCAAAAATATTGATATACAATCCCGAAGGAGATTTCATCATCAATGGCGATTGTATGACATTTTTCCCAGAAATAGCTTTTAGTCCAATTCCGTTGTTCAAGTCTATTTTTTAAGTGTTTATGTCTTCAAAAGAGGTTTCATTATACACATATTCCTGACTGTCAAAATCTCCGGGAAGCCAAAAAACTTTGTGATTTTCGGTTAAATTAAACTGCGAAACCTCGTCAGAAATGATAAAATAATTCAAGGCTGCTTGTTTTGGAAAATCATATCTAAAGGCTACTCCTTCGTTAAAAACTCGGAATATAATATTCATTTTTACATTAGTTTCTTTTTGACTAAGACAAACTATTATTTCGTTGTAATGATTTACAATATTGGCTTGTTCTCCCAAAACGGGTTTCCAAGACTCATTGAAACTGGAATTATTGACGCTGTCTATTGCAAAATTAGTATCTAAAGCTGGTTTGTCCTTTAG
>CAMDGJ010000043.1 GCA_945897545.1 Flavobacterium psychrophilum | reverse complement strand
CTGTTTAAAAATCGGCTGACCGACAAACTTTTTTTCAATATCTTTACAACTCATTACTTTTGGTTTTTAGTCACTCGAAAAGTATGAAAAAAGGGCTTACTGTTAAAAGTAGCCCTTTGTTTTAAAAAATATTAGTCGTTTAGTAGTGAAAAAGTTTATAAAAGCGGAAACGATTTTGCCAAAGATATGAATCAACAGTCCTTTTGCAGACCTCACTTTACTGGTTCTTTGAATATCTGTTTTTTGAATTAGCCAATTAAATAATCACTCAATAGGCTGTCTAACCCTTGTTACCGCTTTTCAAAACAAGTCATTTGTAGCTTTCTATCTATTTTTAATTTGCTTCGCCTTTTCGAGCCTTGCTCTCGGGTCTTGACACTGCCCTTTGATACCTTTGACAGGTGTTATCATAATTAGGTTTTTTTCTTGCTCAAATTCAGAAAAAATAATAGATGATGAGATGTCTAACCTTTCGGAGAAAAGGAGACTTACTTCAACGGAATTAAATGAGTTGAAAACAAGTTATGATAAAATGGAATATCGGTATGCAATTAATGAAATTTCTAAAGATATTTTTGAGAGACAAAGCCAAAAAATTAATGATGCGATAATCCAAAAAACAAAAGAACTGGATTATTTGCCAACAAAAATATCGAACCATGAAAAAACAATAAATTTCTTTTTAAAAATAGCCCACAACCCTAGTAAATTCTATGGCTCATTAGATTATAACAAAAAAAGAAAGTTTCAATATTTGGTATTTCCAGAAGGGTTTCATTATTCGATACAAAATAGAAAATATCGAACATCAAAAACCAATGCTTTATTTGGGTTAACTAATAGTTTATCAGCATTTTATGATGTTTAAAAACAAAAAACCCATCCTCAAAAATGGGATGGGTTCTCTTTAGTAGCGGGAACAGGACTCGAACCTGTGACCTTCGGGTTATGAGCCCGACGAGCTGCCTACTGCTCTATCCCGCGTTGTTTCGACTGCAAATATACAACGAATTTTAATAAATACAAGTGTTTTGTAAAAAAAAATGTTTGCATTTCATCTATTCACTTGAGTGTTTATCGTTTACAATGCATAATTAGATATTGCTTTAATCAAATATATAATCGCCTGATTTAGTTTTCCAAATTCAAATAGAATTATTTAAACAAGCGCTACCGGATGCAAATTGACAGTGAACTACTTGCATTATTTTCACAAATAAACTATTAAAAATTATTCTTCAGATGCAAAAGCTGAAATCTTGTCTGCTCTGGCAAGCAATGCAACAGCTAAGCCTTTTTCGTTTATCATAGTCATATTTAAAATGTCTAGTTTAGCCATAGCTTTAAACACTAACCCACTAAATTGATTGTAAGAAATATTCATTTCTTTAAGACTATTCATTTTTTCAGTATCTATCGAAACTTGACCATTCATTTTTTTATCAAATAAACTTAATTGTTGAAGCGTAGTTAAATTTGAAATAATTTAATATCTCATACAAAGTCGCTAAATCAAAAATACAATTGTTCATCCATCATTGGAATAAAATTATTATATTTGATTACCTAATTTAAACTTAAATCAAATGGAAATTAACTTTTTATCTTTGCTATTAGCAGCATTTTCAACATTAGTTGTTGGATTTGTTTGGTACCATCCAAAGGTTTTTGGCACAATTTGGATGAGAGAATCTGGAACTACCTCCGAAAAAATCGAAAGTTCAAATATGGTAGGTATTTTTGCGTTTTCGCTAATTTATGCATTCTTGATCACAATGGTATTGCAAACGTTGGTAATACACCAGTTTGGCGCTTTTGGAATGATAGGCGGAACTATTGAAACTGCGAAACCATCGTATGCTGCTTTTATGGCTGATTACGGAAATGCCTTTCGAACATTTAAACACGGTGCTTTGCACGGATTTATGACAGGATTATTTATGATTTTACCGGTTATAGGAGTCGGTGCATTATATGAAAGAAAAAGTTTTAAATATGTACTTATTAGCGGTGGTTACTGGATAGTTTCTATGACGATTATGGGTGGAATTATTTGTATGATGAAATAATTTTAACATTTACTTATCAATTTATCGCTCTACATTTGTGGAGCGATTTTTTTTATTTGAAAACACCACTATCCATAAAAATATACACTTCCGTTACCGAACTTCCCAATAACTGGGATGCATTAGCTATTGAAAACATTTTTCTAAGCACTAAATATCTTGAAGTTGTAGAAAAATCTGCTCCCACAAATATGATTTCTCATTTTATTGGACTGTTTAAAGAAGAGGAGTTAGTAGGAATTGCTATTTCTCAGTTTTTAGATTTAAATAAATTAGAATCTTTTGGAGAGCGGGACAAGCGTATAAAAACAGCGGTTCGTACGATTGTTTTCAAGAACTTTAGTTCTCATATCTTAATCATTGGAAACAATATGCTTAGTGGTCAAAATACCTGTGCCTTTTCTACAAAAACTGACATCGTTCAAGTACTTCAAGCTTTAAAAACTGCTTCAGAAAAATTGATAGTTATTTTTAAAAATAAAGGATTAAAAGTACACATTACAACTTTTAAAGACTTCCCAAATGAAGAGACACCGGCTTTTCATCAAGCTGGTTTCGGGAATCATTTTCAGTTTTCAACCCAACCCAATATGGTTTTTGATATTCCAAATCACTGGAAGTCGGAACAAGATTACATTGGAGCCCTGTCAAAAAAATATCGAGATCAATACAAACGTGCTCGCAAAAAAGCGGACGGCATCGTTAAAAGAAAACTGTGCCTGGAAGATATTATTAAATATCAAGATACTATCTATGATTTGTATTATCATGTAGCAAAAAACGCTCATTTCAATACATTCTTTCTTACAAAAAATCACTTTAGAACTTTTAAAGAAATTCTCAAAGATAAGTTTCTGTTTTATGGGTATTTTCTTGATGAAAAATTAATAGGTTTCAATACCATTATCAAAAACGGAGATATAATGGACACTTATTTTTTGGGTTATGACTACAGCGTTCAAAGAGAAAAAATGTTGTATTTAAATATGCTCTACGATATGGTGGCTTATTCCATCAACAAGGGTTTCAAGGAAATAATTTTTGCCAGAACAGCTCTCGAAATTAAGAGTTCCGTGGGAGCGAAACCTCAAAATATGTTTGGATTTGCCAAGCACAGCAACCCAATTGCTGATCTAGCATTCGAAAAAGTATTTCGCTATTTAGAACCAACGGCAATTTGGCAAGAGCGAAATCCTTTTAAATAATATTTACAAAACCTGTTCTTATTAAATCTATTTCAATCAAGAAACAGCGTTTACTAATTATCAATTTCCTCCTGAACGATTTCCCAATCCAATAGCAATTTGTCTAATTCTGCTTTTTTCTTGTTGTAAGCCATGAAAAACCTGGCATCTTCTATATGTTTATCGTAATTAGAAGCTAGCATTTTATCATCCTGCTGAATGTCGCTTTCGAGTTGCTTGATTTGACTTTCGACTTTACTTAACTTATTTTGTAGCGCTTTCCCTTTTTTCTGCTCTTCATAGGAATTTTTACTACTTTCTTTTGAAGCCACAACTTTTGCAGCATCTTTTTTCTCCACTTCACGCATATTCTCGAGGTTGCGCTGTTCTAAAAAATAGTTGATGTCACCCAAATATTCCTTTATTTTTTGGTCTTTAAATTCATAAATAATATTTGACATTCCCTGAAGAAAATCCCTGTCGTGAGACACTAAAAGTAGTGTCCCTTCATATTTTTGCAATGCGGATTTCAACACATTTTTAGATTTTATGTCCAAGTGATTCGTAGGCTCATCCATAACCAAAACATTTATAGGCTGCAAAAGTAATTTACAAAGTGCCAAACGGTTTCTTTCGCCACCAGAAAGCACTTTTACCTTCTTTTCAACATCATCGCCACGAAACAAAAAAGAACCCAGCATATCGCGTACTTTCGAACGGTTAGTATCGGTTGCGGCATCTTCCATTGTTCGCAACAGCGTAATTTCGCCATCTAGATATTCCGCTTGGTTTTGGGCAAAATAACCCAATTGTACGTTATGCCCTAATTTGATATTTCCTTCAAATTCAAACTCTCTGACAATTGCCTTCATAAAAGTCGATTTTCCTTGTCCGTTTTGTCCAACAAAAGCAATTTTACTTCCTCGTTCGACCAAAAGTGAAATGTCTTTCAAAATGGTTTTATCGCCATATTTTTTGGTTACATCTTCGGCTTCGATCACCACTTTTCCGGGTTCTTTTGAAAGTGGAAAAGATATATTCATCACTGAATTGTCATCTTCATCGACTTCGATACGTTCGACTTTATCTAATTTTTTAATGAGCGATTGTGCCATTGATGCTTTAGAGGCTTTGGCTCGGAATTTCTCAATCAGTTTTTCAGTTTCTTCAATTTTTTTGGCTTGATTTTTTTGGGTAGCCAATTGTTTTTCGCGAATTTCGTGACGTAATTCTAAGTATTCAGAATAAGGCTTGTTGAAATCATAGGCTTTCCCAAGAGAAATTTCGATAGTTCTATTGGTCACATTGTCCAAAAACATTTTATCGTGAGAAACGATCACAACCACGCCTGGATAATTACGCAAGAAACTTTCTAGCCAAATGATACTCTCTATATCCAAGTGATTTGTGGGTTCATCTAAAAGCAAAACATCATTAGCTTGCAACAATAATTTGGCTAATTCGATACGCATTCTCCAACCGCCCGAAAATGTTTCGGTTTGATTGTCAAAAACTTCTCTTTTAAAACCCAATCCAAGTAGAATTTTCTCGGTGTCACCAACGTAATTATATCCTCCCAACAATTCAAAACGATGCGTGTAATCTGATAAATCTTCGATAATTTGGCTATAACCCTCACTTTCATAATCCGTTCTGGTAACCAATTGATGATTGATTTCCTCCAGTTTTTTCTCTACAATTTTTATATCAGTAAACGCTTCATAGGCTTCTTCAAGAACTGTTCTTCCTTGTTCAAAATCGATATCTTGACGCAAGAAACCCATCCGAACTTCTTTTTCTTGAGAGATAACACCAGAATCAGGAGCAAAATCTTTAGCTAAGATTTTGAGCATTGTAGATTTGCCCGCACCGTTCTTGCCGACTAGTCCTACTCGGTCTCCAGCTCCCAGTCTGAAAGTTACTTCTTCAAACAAATAAGTTCCACCAAAAGAAACGGATAAATTATGTATATTAAGCATTTATTGAATTTTGTATTTGTAAATTTGTGGTTCCAAAAAAGGAAAAAAATAATTTTTTTGCAAATGTTAAAAAAAGGATCCAAATTAAATAGCATTTTAACAGGAAGTTGTCCCAGATGTCAGAATGAGAGTATGTATTTAGATAAAAATCCATTACATTTCTCGAAAATCCTCAAAATGAATGAAAAATGTAGCCATTGTGGATTAAAATACCAGATTGAACCTTCCTTTTTTTATGGTGCAATGTATGTGAGTTACGGATTGAATGTAGCACTTAGTATTGCCGCTTTTATAGTTTCCTATCTTATATTTAAATCTAGCCTTAAAGTCGCTTTTATCGCAATACTGATTTCTAACGTTGTCTTCTTTCCATTTGTGTTGAGATGGGCGAGAAACATCTACATCAATATGTTTGTTTCCTTTGACAAAAAATATAAAAAATAATTCAACTATTTTTAGCAAACCTTTTAATATCTATTGTTTTATCTAACGGTATTTGAAATTCAATTTTTTCAAGTAAAGCTTTTGCCATTGCCGGGCCAAGCATCAATCCACGTGTTCCCAAACCGTTTAGAATATGTATCGAATTGTGTCCTGAATAAGTTCCTACCAATGGTTTTCTATCTTTTACTGTTGGTCTAACGCCAGCAAAATGTTCTACAATTTCGAAATCACAGCTAATAATCTCATTTAATTTTTCGATTAATTCTGCTTTTCCTTCGTCAGTAGGTAAATCTGTTTTGTCAGTCCAATTGTAAGTCGCTCCTACTTTGAATAAATTATTTCCCAGAGGCAATATATAAACACTAGTGTTTAAAATTACATCTAAATCTAATAAAGGTGCTTTAATGACTAGAAGTTCGCCTTTTGTGCCATCTAATGGTAGTTCCCTAAAATAAGGATTAGCATGCATCCCAAATCCTTCCGCAAAGATGATATGCCTTGCCTCAATATTTTTGTACCTAATGCAATTGATTTCTTCATGCAAAAGAGAATAATCAAAAGATTCCTCTAAGAATAATTGATTTTTTACAAGGTATTCTTTGTACTTCTCTACTAAAAAAGAGGTGTCAGCGTAGCCTGTTTGCAACACTTCACCATATCCAAAAGGAGAATCGATCGATGAATATTTCTTTGACACTAAATTTGTAGACAGATACGGCGCTAAGTTTACTTTATCAGAAGCTAGAAACCAGTTATTTTGTTCTTCGATAGAAAAAAATTTTCGCAAAATAGGCATTTTAAAATCTACTTTACAATCCAATTTTTTTTCTAAAATAGAAAAAAAATCATTCATAATAACTAGGTGTTCTTTGGCATGGCCCACTTCACTGAATCGTTTTAGTATAACTGGATTGTATAAGCCAGCGGCTACTTTAGAAGAGTTTTGTGAATTATTAGCAAGTACCAAAATAGATTTATTATGCCGCAGGGCAATTTCGGAAAATGAAATACCTGCTAATCCTGAACCTACTATTAAATAATCAATCATTTGAGGTGGGAATTTAAAAGTTACCTGCCTGCCGGCAGGCAGGGAAGTGGGAAGTGGGAAGTGGGAAGTATATAATCGAAAAAATACACCAAAATATTTATAAACAAAAGAACTCTTACTTTAAGGCAAGAGTTCTTTTTTGTAACTTAAATATAGATTTAGTAATTCCACATATTTTCCTCGAAATCACGTATCTTATCTTTCACTCTTTCTGCTTCAAGTAACTGATTTTGTGCGTTGTCTTTCATATAACTCACAATTGTTCTGTCGCCATAAACATTTTCTTCTTGATAAATTACAGCATTAAATCGCCTCGAATTTAATATCTGGTCAAAAGAGATGGGCATTGCCGAATTTTTGTCATTAAAGGATTTTGCTTCATGCAAAAGATCTCTTGCTGCAGGAAAAAACACCCAAAACAAATCTATATAATCTTTTTCATCACTATTCATCGTATAAACATCTGGAGTTACCGGACAAATACCAAGTAATCTGTATTTCAATTCACTTTGACGTTTGTCAAAATACCAATATCCTTTAATTTTATATTGCGTTACGTCTTGCGAAGTGAGATCTTGTTTAACAATGTACTCTGGCGAAATTTTTTGACCAGCATTAATTTGCTCTCTACCTGCATCGGTTGTGTCGATTCGGGTCAATGAAGCTTGAATATCTTCGAATGATTTTTTAGTGTTAAAATAACTATCTGAATACACCTCTGATATTTCTCCGGTACGAATGGCTTTTGTTAAAACATCATACAGCGAACGTCTATCCGATCCAATGTTTGCGGTATCGATAGGGAAATATAAAGGAAAATTAATTCTTTCGCTTAAATCAATAATTTCCCAAACTGTTTTTCCCATCAAAACATCTCTATCATCAACATATCCATACTCTAATGGTTTGTCGTTATCTGCATTGAGTTGCGCATCAGACTTAAGTCCGATTTCTTCTGGTATTTTCGCATTCAGCAAATTAGTTTGTGCATTAATAGCGACACTACCAAAAATGCCAAGAATAACAATTAAAAAATTTCTCATTTTCATCATAATATTATTATAAGTTATTAAAGTAACTTTGTGTACAGCTTTCTACTTTATTGTATTTCATAAATTACCGGCGCAGTTCTTGGCAATAAGTAACTACCAGCACCAACTAATTTTGTTTTAATTTCAGAAATGGTAACTTGATCTCCTCTTCCTACTTTAGAAAGAACTGATTTACATTGCGCATTCAATTTATTTCCCGCAACAACTACTGTAGGCTGACCTGTTACTTTAAAGTTGAATCCAACGACATCCAATCCTACTTCAAAATCAAAGTCGACTAATTTAGCTCCAATAGTAGAAATTTCTAGACTTGATTTAGGTCCTTTTACAACGCCCATTTCTCCTCTTATAGTTCCTGATGGACCCGGAATTCCTTTAATTCTAAAAGTTTTTCTGTCTGAGACTTTTGAATTATCAGGAAGCGTTCCTGTAACATTAATGACAACTTCAGTCCCTGATCCTGGCCTCATAGTATACTTACCTCCACCTGCAGAATTCAGTCCCGGGGCAGATGCTGAAACTTTATCGGCAGATATTCCTGCGAATGAAATCGTCATAGGATTTACAACACCTCGATAAACAACGTTCATTTTATCTGCAGATATTGTAGCTGATTTTGGTCTTGCAACAACTACATATTGATCTTTTATAGGTAAGCTAATTACTTTTCCGTTTTCATCAAAATTGAAAGAACCGCTTATTGGATGTTCTCCAATGTTGCCTGAACCGAAAGAAAAATTAGCCTGCCCGGCTTGTGCTTGAACACTTGTTCCATTAACCACCACTGATTTAGCTTTTAATGAAGGATCAAATTTACCAAGAATAATTTTTCCTTTAACCGCTTCTCCTTGAAAGAAAACTGATTTTTCAAGAACAACAATTGGTTGGTAAGCCGTAAGTGAGGCTGCTGCAACCAAATCAGTTTGAAACATTCCAGTCATCACATCACTTTCAGTTGTTTTAATATCGGCTTGTAATTGAGATAGTTTTGTTACTGTAGCTATTAAAGGAAATCCCTTATAATTATAGTCAATCCAATCTAATTTAGCACCTGCTTTTTCAGAATAAACTTGTTTTGTAGCAAATCTTTTCTCTATTTTATCCATCTCAATTTCGGCAATATCTTTTCCTGCTATTGCTTTTATCTGCGTTGGAAAATTATGAATTTTGTCTAGAAATTCTTTACCCTTTGCAGAGACTTTATCCCCACTAAAAAACATTCTGTCAATCAAATCACCTTTATCCATCTCCTCGTAAGGTAAATTTCCATCGGCATCTCTTTCAAATTTTTGAGTTACATTTGTTTTAAGATTTTCAATGTAATCGTTAAATTCTTTAGAAATAGCTCTTATTTTTTCAATCTTTGCTCTTTTTTCACCAAATTGACCTGGTTGATCTACTGCTTTTTGGGATAGTTGTTGAAATGAAGATTCATTTCTACCATCAGTAATTGAATTGGATTCGGTAATTTTATTGTTCAAAATTCCAAATGCTGATAATACTTCTTTGGACATATTTAATGCTAACATCGCGATAAAAACCAAGTACATTAGGTTTATCATCTTCTGTCTAGGGGTTAATTTTCCTCCTGCCATATTTTCTACTAATTAGTTTATTGTTGTTTTTTTAAAGTCTAAACTAATTATCCTTTATTATTCATTGCAGAAAGCATTCCTCCATAAACATTGTTCAATGAAGACAAGTTTGATGTCAATGATTGCATTTGTTCTTTCAATTTCAAATTATTTTCCGCTACTTCTTCATTTATTTGAGCATTTCTGGAAGAACTTTGAATTTGTATTTTGTACAAGCTATTTAAAGATTCCATTTGAGCTGCTGCCATAGTAAGCTCTTCGCTATATTTTTTAGTTGAAGCAATAGAATCAGCAGTAGGCATAATACTTTTTGCAGCTCCTTCAAAGTTTTTAATACTATTTCCAAGACTAACCATCAATTCTCCATCGATTTTAGCTTCTTTAAGCATAGCGTCTAATTTTTGTGACAACATTCCTTGTGCATCAGAAGGTGCATCAACTTTAGCTACTTTTTTACGAGCTTCACCATTGGCAAGTTCTGGATAAACCAATGTCCAATCTAATTCATCATCTATTGGTTCGAATGCAGATAAAGCAAAGATTGCAGCTTCAACAACAAGCCCAATGGTAAGCATCAAATTTCCAGTAATTACTCCAAATTCAAGGTGGGTAATTTTGAATAAAGCTCCAATAATTACTACCGCTGCTCCCATTCCATATGCAAAGTTCATTGCTTTTTTACTTAATAATGCCATAATTTTTTTATTTTTAGGTTATAATTGTTTAAAATTTGGTTCTTTTATTATTTTTTCTTGATTTGATCTGTTGATTGGGTTCCCATATAATCTTGTACGGTTCTAAACCCGATGAAACTTCTTGCTGAATCAGCATATTCAAATGTTCTTGTACTAACTTGTAGGAAGTAAGCAACATCTTTCCAAGAACCTCCTCGAACCACTTTGCGTTGGTTTGAGGTATCAGTATTATTTGGATTCATTGAGGAAACATACTCGTAAGCGTTTGGATCATATGCAGATTCTGTCCATTCTGCTGCATTTCCTGCCATATTATAAAGATTGTAACCATTAGGCTCATACGATTTTGCTTCAACAGTGTATAAAGCTTGATCTGCTGCATAATCGCCCCTCATAGGTTTAAAATTAGCAAGAAAACAACCTCTATCATTTTTGGTATATGGCCCACCCCAAGGATAAGTAGCTGATTGTAAACCACCTCTTGCTGAATATTCCCATTCTGCTTCGGTAGGTAATCTAAAAGAATTAATCAAATCATGACCTTTCTTTTTTGATTTGATATAGTTATTTTTATTTAATGTTCTCCATGCACAAAAAGCTTTAGCTTGAGACCAGTTTACACCTACAACAGGATAATTACCATATGCTTGATGCCAGAAATAATCATTGTGCATTGGTTCATTATAGGAATACGAAAAATCTTTAATCCAAGTTGTGGTATCAGGATATACTTTAACTTGTTCGGTCCTAATAAAATCTTTTCTTTTTCCAACTTTAGCTTTCGCTGCTGCTTGAATATCCATCCAAGAATACCTAAATTTTAATTTATCAACATCAATGGTTCTTAATCCGTTGTAAGATGCTTCTAGAGGCAAATACATTGAATCCATAACCTCAGTATAATATTCGTCTGGATAGGCTTTCGTGTCTTTTATTAGTTTTACTTTGCGATTCAATTTCCTGCCCGCATAAGGATCATCATCTGTACCAATACTATAATAGTTGTTGTACATGTACTTATCGTACTCTGTCATTTTTTCAGGATCTTGTTCGTTAAAAGCAAAATCTCCTATACTTCCTGAACTTTTACCTTTTCCTTTTCCGTTCGCAGCTCCAGAATCTGGTTTTATCCCCATATCGTCAGCAAGAATAGCCAATCGAACTCTCATAGTCGAATCTTTTACCCATTCTACAAACTGGCGATATTCTCTATTGGTTATTTCTGTTTCGTCCATATAGAAAGAACGAACCGTAACCGTTTTAGTAGTTGCGTCCTCAAAACCAGCAACATCTTCATCAGACTTACCCATTATAAAAGCCCCCCCTGGAATTAAAGTCATTCCATAAGGTTTTTCAGGATGCCATTTTGCTCCTTTAGTCCCAACTAACTCTCCCTTGTCGCTTATTTTACCGCAACCTATTAGTAAGGTTAAAATTGCCGTAAATGCAATGAACTTCTTCATATAAATTAGTATTATATATTAATTATTATTTACTGCGCAAACCTATTTATTATTATTTAATAAAACAATTATTTGTGATAGTATTTATTTCATTAACCACAACTAAAATTAAATATTGTGTAAAATAAATTATTTATCGATTAAAAGATAAAAAAATCGACAAAATACTTAAAACGCTAATTTATTATAAGTTTATAGCTATATAAATAACGCACACGATTCTGTATTTTAAAATATTTTATTTGAATCAATACGCAATTCAACGTTAATTTAAACTATATTCTTACGTTGAGCTTTCCACCACCTTTCAGGAATTTCTTGATTGCAAGCTCCTAAATATTCTTCATGAGAGCAAGGTAATAACGTGTTTTTCTTTAACTTATTACTACCGTCAGAAAGAAATGGTATTTCTATCCACCACCGGTCGGTTTTGTTGCTTTTATAGAAAATTAAATCTTCTTCGTCTTCAAACGGAATAATATATTTTATGTAATTTTCTTTACTACCAAAAGGATACTCATTAGATCGGTAATGAAAGCCCTCTATAAAATACCAAATAATTTGGGCTATTAAAACGGACTCTTGTCTAGAATTATTGTGATTAAAAATCCCTAAAAGCGACACTTTATCACTTATTCCTGCATATCGTGACAAAGCACAAATTTCTTTTCCATTAAAACCGTTTGGGGTAAATAAACTAAAATTTCCTGAATCCGCCGATTTCACAGATGTTAAATCTACACTAACTATATCAGCATCTCTAAAAACGGGTTCGGCAAGAGACAGGTTACTAGAAATATCTCCTAGTCGATACCCTTCAAAAAATAATTTGTCAATTAAATCAATTTCTTCCTGCGAATTATAATAGGTTTGATATCCAACGTTACTAAAATTAAACAGATTATTAGGCTCTTCTAATATTATTTTGGTCAGGTATGAACTTGCGGAAATGGCATGCTCCTCTTTACCAAAGTCAAATTTATTATCTATTGAAACCAAGTTAACCATTTGTTCTAAATCATCATAGGCTCTATAAAGCGCATATGTCAAATCTTGCGATCCGCCTATAACGATAGGAATAATTCTCTTTTTAATTAAACTCGAAACTACTTTCTTCAAAGCAAAATAGGTGTCGTCATTTGAGTTTCCAGCGAGAATATTTCCAAGATCAGCAATAGAAGTGTCCCAATTCCCTGGAAACAGTGAATACAATTCTTTTCGGATGTGATCTAAATTCACTTCTTTTTCTTGATTCGCATCCCCTCTATTTTCTAAAACACCAACTACAGCGATTTTAATTTTATTCAAATCAGGGAAATCTTTATCAGTATGAAAAACTATTTTGCTTCCCAATTGCTGAGAAGAAAATCCCTTAACAATCTTAAGTATTTCATTGTCTAAAGGTTCCAGAAAATCAAATTCCATATTTTATTTCTTTTTTGCTACTGGTTTCTTAGCAGCAGTTTTTTTGGCTGGTGCCTTTTTGGCTGGCGCTTTTTTTGCTGGTGTTTTCTTGGCAATCATTTCTTGAACTTCTTCCAATGTCAATTGTGAGGCATCGATATCTTTACTCAATTCAATTTTGATCTTTCCTTTGGTTATAACCGATCTTCCCCAACGGGCTTTTTCGACTAAAATTCCTTCATCCGCCCAGTTGTGTAAAACCTTGTCAATGTTTTTCTGCAATTTATCTTCAATCAATTCTTCGATGTCAGATTGAGAGAGATTATCAAAATTATATTTCTTGCTTACATTGATAAAAATTCCGCCCCATTTTATAAAAGGTCCAAAACGTCCGGTTCCTTTTTGAACTCCTTCACCTTTATAGACTGCGATTGGAGCATCTGCTTGCGCTTTATCATCAATTAATTCTTTTGCTCTTTCTAAAGTAATATCCAATGGATTCTCACCTTTTGGCAAGGAAACAAAAGCACTTCCGTGACGAACATACGGGCCAAAACGCCCATTGCTCACCTCAACTTCTTCCTCTTTATAAGTCCCGAGATTTTTTGGCAACAGAAATAAATCCAATACTTCTTCTAACGTGATATTACCAATGTTCTGGTCATTCATCAAACTAGCAAATTTTTTCTCTTCGTCATCCGCTTCGCCAATTTGTGCCATTGGACCAAATTTCCCTAATCGAACAGAAACCTGTCTTCCTGTTTTTGGATCTTTTCCAAGGATTCTTTCGCCGCTTTCTCTTTCGGCATTGGCTTCTACATCTTTCACTGTTGGATGAAATTTATCATAGAACTCTTGCATCATTTTTGTCCAGTTAACGTTTCCTTCGGCGATTTCATCAAAATCTTGTTCCACTTTTGCCGTAAAATTATAATCCAAAATATTTTCGAAATTTTTGACCAAAAAATCCGTAACAATAGTTCCAATATCTGTAGGAACTAATTTCCCTTTATCGGAACCGGTATTTTCTTTAAGTAACTTTTCGCCTACTTTACCTGATTGCAAAGTCAGTTGCTTATAATTGCGTTCCTGACCGTCCAGATTCCCTTTCTCTACATATTTTCTGTTGATAATGGTAGAAATTGTTGGCGCATAAGTCGATGGACGACCTATTCCTAATTCCTCCAATTTTTTCACCAAAGAAGCTTCGGTATATCTTGCCGCTGGTCGAGAATATCTTTCAGTTGCCGTAATATAATTATTTTCTAATTTTTCATTGACTTTCATCATAGGAAGCATGCCTTCTTGCTCATCGTCATCGTCATCATTTCCTTCCAGATATACTTTCAAGAAACCTTCAAAAAGCAACACTTCTCCTGATGCAGAGAATATTTCACTGTGATTATTAGCCGCAATTTTAACGTTAGTTCTTTCCAATTCGGCATCGCTCATTTGAGAAGCTAAGGTTCTTTTCCAAATCAAATCATACAAACGTGCTTGATCTCTATCAATGTTTACAGTATGTCTTGACATATCCGTAGGACGAATTGCCTCGTGAGCTTCTTGAGCCCCTTTGCTTTTATTTACAAAAGTTCTCGGCTTAGAAAATTCCTTTCCGTAAGATTTGATAATTTCGGCTTGAGCCGCGTCCATCGCGTCTTTAGATAAATTCACACTATCGGTCCTCATATAAGTAATAAGTCCCGCTTCGTATAAACGTTGTGCGAGTTGCATCGTGATTCCAACAGGCAAATACAATTTTCTCGCAGCTTCTTGTTGCAAAGTCGAAGTTGTAAAAGGTCCGGTTGGTGATTTTTTAGTAGGTTTTGTTTCTAAATCTGAAACTTTATACGTGGAACCTATATTCTTATTCAAGAAATCTTCGGCTTCTTTTTTGGTGTTGAAATTCTTTGGTAGTTTAGCTTTGAAAGATTTCCCAGCTTCATTTGTGAATTCCGCCACAACTGAATAAGAAGCTATTGGATTAAAATTCTGAATTTCTCGTTCTCTTTCCACTATTAAACGAACTGAAACCGATTGTACTCGTCCGGCAGAAAGACCTCCTTTAATTTTTCTCCATAAAACAGGCGATAATTCATAACCAACTAACCTGTCTAAAACTCGACGAGCTTGTTGCGCATTGACTAAATTATAATCTATTTCGCGTGGATTTTCAATTGCTTTCAAAATCGCTGTTTTGGTGATTTCGTGAAAAACAATTCGCTTGGTTTTGTTCTTGTCTAACTTTAATTCTTCGGATAAATGCCAAGAAATAGCTTCTCCCTCGCGATCCTCATCACTTGCTAACCAAACCATATCGGCGTTTTTGGCTAAAGTTTTTAGTTTAGAAACCAACGCTTTTTTATCGGCAGAAACTTCATATTTGGGCTTGAAA
>CAMDGJ010000042.1 GCA_945897545.1 Flavobacterium psychrophilum | reverse complement strand
AACTTGCTTAATTTATCTGAGTTTAAGGGAAAATTAAACCATATAATATCTCCAAAAAAAGCAAAAATTTTAGCGACCCAAATAGGTATATTACTTATTTCACCTTTGCCCAATTGGTTATTGATTAGATGACTCATTTCATAAAAACTCGGGTGGTATCCATCTGTTAAATTATAAACTCCTCCCACAGCAGCTACTTTTAATAAAACCTTACTAACATCATCGGCCAATACCATACTTTTTTTTACATTTCCACCAGCAATATTAAAATAGAATCCCTTTTTTAATCCAGTAATCATTGCACCCAAATTACCTGGAGGATTCACACCTATTAGTAAGGGTAACCGCAAAATAGTACATATAATATTATTATTTTTACACCAATTTTGAATTAATCTTTCGGCCAAAATCTTACTATTCCCATATGGATCTTGGGCTTTCAAAGGGTTTTCTTCATTTATATTATAGCCCGACATGACCCCATAAACACTAACTGAGCTAATGAAAACAAATTGTTTGGGAAAACCTGCCTCCTCAAGACCTTTCAAAAGATTTTCAGTTCCTTTTACGTTTACCTTAAAAAAAGATTGTTTCTCATCATCTGTTTTAGGCACACTGTGCGCTTTCCCGGCTACATGAATTACTAAATCAAATTTTTGACCAAAATTAGGAATTTCATTTTCTAAAGAAACTTTGAAATCCCCATTAGTTCTAGACAAACATTTTATATCATTATCATTTACCAATGACTTAACAATATGTTTACCTAAAAACCCGTTGGCACCTGTTACTAATACGTCCATTATAATAAATACTTTAATTAACTAAACAAATTGGGTCAAACGTTTCAATATCCTCAATGGCATTAAATAAAACGGCGCTTTTAATCCATTATTTTCCCATGCTTTAAGTATCTCTTTATTTTGAGCAATAACATTTGAAAAACTCTGATTTGTAGCCCCACCTAACCTCATTTTAATTATCAAACTATGAATATATTTAGATTTAAAATTGTGATTTTTAAACATTCTTAACATTAGTTCATAATCAGCCGCTAACTTATAGCGCAAATCAAATAATCCCGTTTCTTTATAAACTTTACTTTTCACAAACAATGAAGGATGAGGAGGGACATTAGCATGCTCAAAAAAAAAATCGTAATAACTTTTAGATTTCCAATTACGAACCACTTTTTTGGTGTTATTGCTTTTTACATATACCAAATCCCCATACAAAATATCTAACTCAGAATCTTTAGTAAATTCTTCCATAACTCTAGCAATAACATTTAAATCCTCGTATAAATCATCTGAATTTAAAATTCCTATTATATCTCCAGTACAAGCTTTAATTCCTTTATTCATTGCCTCGTAGAGCCCATTATCTTTTTCTGAAACAAAATAACCAAGTTGGTCTTTGTATTTATTTATAAAATTTACGGTATTGTCTTTAGAACCTCCATCTATAATAACATATTCAATATTTTTATAGGTTTGTCCTAGAACAGATTCAATTGCCTCGCGGATAGTATTTTCGTTGTTAAAAACAACTGTTATTATAGAGATTATCATCTAAAGAAATTCTTTTATAATGTCAAATTAATAATATAAAACCTAACCTAAATTACTATTTATTTTGCTTTTGTTTAACTAAAATAGATTAAATTCAATACAAATAAAACCAAAAAATTTAATTTTAAAAGTATAACAAACATATCTACACAATTCTTCTAAAAACTGAAACGCGAAATTACTTTAAAAAAGGAATAAATTCTAAATTGTATTTTAAATAATAATGGGGTTGAACTGATATGAGTTGATACATTTTCACCATGTCTTCTGTACAACAATAAGGGCTCCTTTATGACATACGTTTTAAAATAAAATTCAGCTATCATCGTAATCCACATATCATGAGGACACAACTTCGAGTTAATCGGAAAAGGTAGTACTTTTTTTAAAATTATCTTTCTAAAAGCCATACAACATCCGATATATTTCAATTTTTTCAAATTATTTATAAATCCATTTGCACCACCTCCTCTTAACTCAAAATATGTGGCGCCCAAACTTTCTAAATTGATATTCACCAGTTTGGCATCACTAACGACAAAATCATATTTTATGAGTAATTCAGACATAATTTTTAATTTATTGTCCATCCAAATATCATCTTGATCCGATAAAAAAATATAATCTCCAGAAGCGTGTTGAATTGCATTTTGAAAATTATTAGTATATCCTCTATTTTTGTTGAAAAATAGTTTGATTCTACTGTCCTTTATACTTTCTATAACTTCAATGGTTTTATCTTTAGATAAATCATCTGAAATAATAATTTCGTCATTGAGGCCAATTTGTTTTAAAATAGACAAAAGTTGATCTTTTATATATTTCTCGCCATTATAGGTCGCCATACAAACTGAAATCATCGAATTATATTTATTAAAATCATTAAACATTTCCTTTTTAAATGATATTATGAGATAACTTATATTTTAATTTATTCCAAACAAAATAGGTTAAAAGCCCTAAAATAAAGTAAGGAATAATAATAGTCAAAGTTCTATAATAAAACCATTCTTTTTGGTAAATTCCATAAAAAAGAGTCAAAGCCATCGCAAGAAAACCGCCAATTTGGATTAATGAATTATAGGCTTTATGGCTAATGATATCCAAAACATTTTTTAAAATAGTAAAAACAACATAAAAAGGGAAAGCAATAAATATGTACTGAGAAGCCAAAATAGCTTTAGATAATGAACCGAAAAAACTGGTTACTAGATAAGGAATTAATAAATAACCTAAGGTTGAAGCTACTAATGCTAAACCCCCAGAAATCAGCAATAGTCTATTGACCTTCTTGATAAACACAGCCGAAGATTCAGTTTTAAATCCTTTGCCATACAAAGGTAAAATAAGTGAACCTATCAAATCAAAAGAGACAGATGCTAATTTGAAAAACATAAAACTCAAAGATAAATAGCCCGATTCTTCAAGACTTATAAAAACGCTTACAAAATAAATGGGAATAAAATCTAAAGAAAATAAAATGGCATCACCTACTACTCTGGGAGCTCCATAATGAACAAGTTGCCTGACTTTAAACTGGGTTCGTTTATAAGAAATAGAGTTGTTATAAATAGTATATGCAAATGTAATGGCTAGCACAGCAATGGTTAAAATTGCATAAATAAAAAAATAATCAAAAATAGTACTTGGAAAAAAAATAATAACCGTTGGTAACAAAGACAAAACTAACACGTTTAGCAAACTACTTCTTCCAAACTGGATTTTCCCACGAAAAAAAGAACTAATAATAACAAAAACACCCTGACTAAACACAAATAGAGCTACTATAAGTATTACGCTATTAGGCCCACTATATTTAAATGAAGAGAGAATCAGTTCTGGAAACAGAAGTATTAGAACTAAAAAAGCTAAAAATGTTAGAAAAAAGATGATTAATCCAGCAAACAAATATTCAATTCCTTGTGAAACATCATTTCTACCTTTTTTTAAAAAGCTAATATATCGTGGAATACCAATACCAACCCCTAAAATAAGTGGAAAAACAATAAAGGATCCAAATCTTTTTAATAAATTATAGGTAGCAAATCCCTCTACAGACCATATTTTTTCGATTTTATAATTTATAAATAAGTTAGACAACATAAATAGCAGTTGAGCTAATAACATATAAATAAAAAATTTAGACTTCCCGTCAAGTAGTTTTTTTAAGAACAAAGCGATAGGAATTAAATTTTAGTAAAATAATAAACAAAATAAGAACGAAGGGAACAATATTCCAAGTTAGCACACTAATTATAAAGGAATAATAAAAAACAACCAACATAAACATAGTAATAACGGTAGAAATAATAGGCTTTCTACTATTCAAAAAAACATAAAAACAAAGATGAAATAGAATTCCAATGATAAAAATAAAAAAAACAGTTCCAAAAATGCCAAAATCCATTATCATACCCCTAAAAATAGTATATATGTTAGATTCAAGCAGTTCTTGTATATTGTTATACTCATCATATACAGCATCTGGGGTTACTTTTTCATAACCAAAAAATCTATAAATAGAAGTAAAAGTATAAAACCCATAATAATAATGGCTAATATCAAATTTTGAATTATTGAAACCATCCCAATAAACGCCGACCCATTCAGAGAAGTTATACAAATGACCAAAAAAATAGGTTGCCAATAGAAATCTCAATTTTTCAAAAAAAGAACCAACGTCCTTTTCGTCTTGCAATCCCCTTGACATAAGAGAAAATATAAATAAAAAAATTGAAAAAGAACCTATTTTAAATATGATTCTTATAATATTTGCTTTAAAGAGTATTAACTTATTCTGTTGAATGCTAGTGACAAGTATCCCTCCTAAAAAATAAAAAATAGAACCAAAAAAGGAACCTTTCGCTGATTGGGTAACCATAATGATAATCGAAGGCAAGAAAGCAAGCAACACCCATTTTTTTCTGGAACTGGAATGGGTTGATCCAAATATTAAGCCCCCAATTAAAACAGCTAGATAAGCAAACCCCAAACTCAAAGGGCCATAGGCAGAACTAATTACATCTGATGCATAGCGAGAAACCGCGTATTTGGCCGCAACTAATACAATATCTTCATACAGCTCTATTAGAGAAAATCCTTGAACCAACATTACCTTTATTGAACATACAATTGAAAAGAAAATGGAAAACCAGAGCGTAACTCTTAATATCTTAGTATCATAAACTTCATTAGCTGGTGGTTTATCTAAATTGGAACTAAAAGCTTTTTTCCAATTAAAAAAAACAAATGTCCACGAAAATAAAATTACCAAGAAGCTTAGGTAACCTACTGCCAATGGATTAATTGCCACTTCAAACAATATAATTAATGGAAAAAAGATAAAAACAAACCAAAATATAGAAAAAAGAGTAGCAGGAAATAACCATGTTCCTACGATTTTTCTAATGAACATAGCATTAAATAATATCAATAAACTAATAAATATTGATAATAATTTTGATAAAATAGCTAGTGCCATTTTTGTATTTGTTTTTGTGAGCTCAAAATTTGATATCTATATTAGATTAAATTTACCAGTCTTTTAATGCGGAAATAATTCGAATAACTTTAAATAAAAAAAATGCGTACTTTACTATAATTAAATTTTAGAAAATGAAAAAATATAAATCAATACGCTAAATTTTTTTTTTACAAAACCAAGTAGAAATTAAACTAATTTTTTCAAGATACTTTTCAGTATTAAAAATAAGACCGTCAAAAATCCAAACATAAAACCTCCCACAACTATACCTGTCAACTTCCCTACTTTTTCTTTTTTCAAGGGCAAAATCGGTCTGTCGATTACTTGTATTAAAGGAGTTTCTTTACGTAGAGTAACTTTGGCCAACTCAGTTTGCTTTACTAATTCAGTTAAAATGGCAGAATTTGCTTGTACATCAACTTGACGACGGGCAGAGGGAACACGACGCACATTCAAAGATGGATTTAATCCAAAAGTATTATCGTTAGCTATTGCAACTCCGGCTATGGCATTGTTGAGTTCCCCACGAATAGAATCGGTTTGTCGCTCTAAAATAGCCATATTAATACGTGCTTTTTTGCTTTTGGTTTCTATATAAAAATCACCTACTTTTTTGGCTAGAGCTTCGGTAAAATAAAGGGCAAACAATTCATTTTTGGAAGAAACTTCAATGCTTAAAATATCAACTTTTTTATCTTTCTGACCAACCTCTAGTTCATATTTAAACAAATCATCATAAATCTCACCAAAAATACTGTCTTGACTTCTTGAAAAATACTTGCGATTGGCATTGGGTAAAAACTGCAGCTTAGCTAATTTTGGTTTATTCTCCCATTTTTCGCGCCATCTCTTGTTTTGAATATACATTTCAGCTAATGAAATAGTTTTTTCGTTGAAGATAACAGGCATCAATAAAGTCTTTTCAACCATTTTTCTAGACTTGAACAATTCAGTCAAATTAGATCCCTCAAATATTCCGCCTCCACTACCTCCTAAATCAAAACCAAACGAACTAGCCAAACCCAAAGCACCACTCAATCCTCCACTAGTGCTACTACTCTCTAACGCAAAAGATAAACTAGCGGTGTAAATAGGTTTTTTAATAAACGAATAAGTTAAGCCAATTAGTGATCCTATTAGTACTGCTAATAGTATAGTTCTCCATTTCGAGAGCACAAAGGCATACCACTCTTTTCCTTTTTCAATTAATTTTGATAAAGATATTTCTTCTTGAGGTTTTAGTTCGTTTGCCATTTTTAAGTTCTATAATGTGTAATCTATTTTATCTAATATGATAAGTACTCTTTTCATTTTGATCCTACTAGCTACTATTTGAAAGCCGTAACTACTAGCAACGCTATACTGGTTATTATACTGCCTATACTAACCCATTCTCCTGTAGACATTTTTCTAGCTTCTGGTTTTTCAGGTATTACAATTTGGGAACCGGGCAAAACCTTGGGATGCGAGCGTATAAATAAGAAAGTACCCGAAACAGCTGCCTTCCCGTTAGGATAGATGATATACGCTTTTTTCTTCCATGCCTTAGCATCTGTCCCACCAACAGAGCTTAAATAATAATTAAATCCTCTGCCTTTTACATAAGGAATCTCTGAAGTCAACAGCACATTACCCGATACTTTTACACTTTCGTTGTAAATCGAAACTTCAATTTCATCTCCAGGAAATAAAGTAACATTCGTTTTATCGGTGGGATCTTTAACTATTTCTCTCCAATCTACAGGAATGGTAGCGTATTTCAAATCCTCTTTCAACTTTTTGGTTAGTTTGTCTTGAATGGAATCTTTCTTTCCTAAATTCAGATTCACATTTTCTAAATCTTCAATTTGCTTGGCTTGAATAGGACGTTTGATTTTCACTCCATCCACATTGGCTACAGCCGTCAATCCTCCAGCACGCTGAATCACATCGTATATTTTTTCTTTTTTACTCGCCAAAACATATTTTCCTGCATAATTTACGGCTCCACTTAATGTAACCAATTGCGGCTTTTCATACACTGCCATTCTACGAATATTCACTACATCAAAAGGTTCTAACTCAAAATTTTTAATTTGCTCATTATTGTTTGCCGTAATTTCTAGATTAAACAATTGGATCCTATTTGGATTGGCATCGTCAATTTCATCAGATTTAATCATGCGGGCCACTTCGACCCTTTTAGAGGCTGATCCTGTTAATCCACCTGCCTGAACCAATAAATCATTAAGAGTCAGGTTTTCGTGATAGTCATAAACACCTGGCTTTTTGATTTCTCCGTCGATAGTTATTTTATGTTCTTCAACAAAATCTAAAATGGAATACACTGTCACGATATCTTCTTTTTTCAAAGGAATATCGGCAAAGGAATCGCCCGCCAAAGCTTTGGCTAGATTAACATTAGTCACCTCGGTGGTCAAATCAGATTTCAATCTCACAATTGTAGCCCTGTTAGTGTAGGCATCTTCTTTTAATCCATCGGCTTTCAAAATTAGGTCTGAAACACGCATTCCTTCATAAAAAGAATAGATGTCTGGTCTAAAAACAGCTCCTTCAATTTTAATTCGGTTTTCAAATCGGTTTAAAATCTTGGAAACTCGATACACATCCCCAGCGAGTGGCTTATAACTGCTGAACTCGGAGGATTTTATATCTTTTACCTTAAAATCTTTACTGGTTTTTTGTAAGACATTTACTGATGCCGTGTAAGCAAACTCGTTGAATCCGGAGGCAAATGACAATAAATCTTTGAAAGTCTCCCCTGTTTTCATCTCGAAAATACCAGGGCGTTTTACTTGTCCTTCCACAGTAACTCTTTGTGTATACGCTGGAATCCGTATCACGTCATTGTCTTTCAAACCCACATTATCAGATTGATTGCCGTTGACCAAAAACTTATAAATATCAATATTCTTATACACCTTGTTATTTCTTAATAACTCAATGTTACGATAGCTGCCATTCTTACCTGGCCCACCTCCCAAAAAGAGAGCGTTATAAACAGTCGCCAAGGAAGAAATGGAATAATTTCCGGGTTGTTTACTACCTATTATTGTTACTTTAATAGTTCTAATTCGACTCAAACTAACTCCAACTTGTGATTGTCCGGATTGCACTGTGCTGTACAGTCTAGAAATAGCACCTTTAATTTTCTGTGTGGCAGCTTCAATAGTCATTCCTGAAACTGAAATTTGACCCACATATTGAATGCTGACTTTTCCTTCCAAATTTACAGGAACACTTGCAGAGAATTCTTGTACTCCGTAAACACTAATTTGTAATTCATCCCCAGGACCTAAAATATAATTCACTGGAGTAGCTAATTTCAAATTAGGTTCAAAATTCAATTCAGGATTATCAAACAACTCTGAGCCAAAGACCAATGAATTTAAAGTGTCCTTTACTTTTTTATTGACAATTTTATCTTGTTTTCGACTCAATTCTTCTTTGTTCTCATCAAAGTTGTCTTTATTCGAAACCCCATTCGGACTGACCTGATTTTCTCCCAATCGCAATTTTAATTTGGAAAACTCTGCCGCCGACATCCCTTTGGCTAATGCTATGGGCTCCACTTGCTCTATAGTAGTATTATTAGATTGCAATTGGCTTTTTATTTTGGTTATATCACTGTCCGATAAATAATCGACTTTGAGCGTGCTCAAATCAGTACTTCTCAACAAATCTTGAGATAGTAATGTGCCCGATTGAAAAAGAGCCAACATCAGTAAAAGTGTAGTAATTATTTTTCTCATAATGTAATGGTAATCAATATTTTATTTTTGTAAACAACTAATTATAAATATTTTAATGTGATTCAACTTAGTTTATGAATGTCTTTTTTTTAATTGGTTATAATCTAAATCAATCTCGTTTTTCTTCAAATTAAACCTAAATATAGCGGAAAACATTCAATCCGTAACCTGCAAGAAATCTTTTCTTCCCACGGCTTCGCCGCAGTATCTCCCAAAATAAGAGCACAAAAAATTTTAATCGATGCAAATCTATGTTAAATAAAAAAGATTTTGACCCTTTTACTTATAAAATGTAACATCGCAAAAATAACCTCTATTTTATCGTGTTTCTAATATTGATTGAACTAAAAACAAGTGTAGCAATCAAAAAAAATCTTGTTAAGTATGTTCAACAATTAGTGAAAAAATTAAAAAAATCAAACCTCTTTTTTATTCACTTTAAGAATACATCCTAAAGATTCTAAAATCAAAATATAATGATTCTTTTTAACTTCTTGTATCACTGCCGACTGACTCAAAAATGGACCTGATTCCACAATAATCTTATCCCCTTTTTTCCATTGATCAACGGAGACATCATAAGTATCAGGAATCGAAAGCCAATTTTTAATGGTTTCAATTTCTGAATCTTTTACCACGGCAGGTTTCCCCAACCAAAACAAATACCGAACTGCACCTACGACTTCAAATATGCGGTTCCGTTGCTTATCCTCAATCTGCACAAAAATATAGGAATTAAACAAGGGTACACTTATTTTTTTTTTTCGATCTGACCATTGACTAATTTTGGTAATCAAAGGACAAAATGTTACCACACCAATTTCATTCAATCGTTCTGCTACTCTTTTTTCCCACTTGGGCTTGGTGTACACTACATACCAATTCATAGTTTCTTGTGTTATCTGTTGTCTGATTTCTTTTCTCTCTGCAAGCTGATTACTACATACTGATCACTTTTTCAAGAGTACATCTTCGTATAATACTTCTCATAATCACCTGAAGTAACGCTATTCAGCCAATCCTGATTATTCAAATACCAATCAATCGTAATCTCTAAACCTTGCTCAAAAGTGACCGATGGCCTCCAGCCCAGTTCCTTGTTTATTTTGTTAGCATCAATAGCGTAGCGTAAATCGTGGCCCGGTCTATCTTTGACGTAAGTAATCAATTTAGCAGATTCCCCATTTTCCCTACCTAATTTAGTATCCATAAGCTGACACAACACTTTCACTAAATCGATATTTTTCCATTCGTTAAATCCGCCAATATTATAGGTTTCATGGTTCTTACCTTGATGAAAAACTAGGTCAATGGCGACGGCATGATCCTTCACAAATAACCAATCACGGGTATAATTTCCGTCACCATAAACAGGTAACGGTTTATTGTTGATGATATTATTGATGAACAGCGGAATTAATTTTTCGGGAAAATGGTTGGGCCCATAATTGTTAGAACAATTCGTAAGAACAAAAGGCAACCCATAAGTTTCTCCATAAGCTCTTACAAAATGGTCGGAACTTGCCTTGGAGGCAGAATAAGGAGAGTTAGGGTCATAAGGCGTAGTTTCAGTAAATAAGCCTTCTGCTCCCAATGAACCATACACCTCATCCGTGCTCACGTGATAAAAACGTTTGCCGCCAAATGCATTTGCCCAACTTTCACGAGCAGCATTGAGTAAATTCACTGTTCCAATTACATTGGTTTTCACAAAAGCCATGGGGTCTTCAATCGAACGATCCACATGAGACTCGGCTGCTAAATGGATTACACCGTCAAATTGATGCTCTTGAAACAAATTAGAAATAAAAACGGCATCGGTAATATCACCTTTCAAGAAAGTATAATTCGGTTCATTTTCAATATCAATGATGTTCTCTAAATTACCAGCATATGTAAGAGCGTCTAAATTATAAATTTGATATTCTGGATATTTTTGGACAAAAAGGCGCACAACATGAGAACCTATAAATCCTGCTCCGCCCGTGATTACTATTTTTTTCATTGCATTTTTTTTATTTGTATACACTATTTTCATTTATCCGCTACCACTAGCCTCTAACTTCTTACTTCCCGTTTCGAACTTCTCTTAAAGCCTGGCATCAGCGATGTCTCCTAACACGCCTTTCACATCATAAAGTACACTGTTTTCGTTTCTCAGGGCTTTAAAATCTAAACCAATAAATTCCTGATGTGAGACACCTAACACTACAGCATCGAATTTAGTAGTCGGTATCTCTTTACTAGTTTTTATTTTATATTCATGCAAAACTTCAGCTGGATTTGCCCAAGGATCATAAAGACTAACCTTAATACCATAATCCTCTAAGGCGGAAATCACATCTACAATTTTGGTATTGCGCACATCAGGGCAATTTTCCTTGAAAGTTATGCCCAACATCAATAAACTTGCGCAATTAATTACAACACCTTTTTTGATCATCAACTTGACTACTTGCGAGGCTACGTATTCGCCCATACTATCGTTCAAACGGCGACCTGCTAAGATTATTTCAGGATGATAGCCGTTTTCTTGTGCCTTTTGTGCCAAATAATAAGGATCCACGCCTATGCAATGTCCACCGACCAAACCTGGCTTGAAGGGAAGAAAATTCCATTTTGTTCCTGCAGCTTCCAACACTGCATGGGTGTCGATTTCCAAAATATTAAATATTTTAGCCAATTCGTTAACAAAAGCGATATTAATGTCGCGTTGCGAATTCTCGATAACCTTGGCAGCTTCAGCGACTTTAATCGAAGGAGCTAGATGCGTTCCGGCAGTAATAACCGATTGGTACAATTGATTTACTTGCTTACCTATTTCTGGAGTGGAACCTGAAGTGACTTTCAAAATCTTATCCACGGTATGTTCCTTATCTCCCGGATTGATTCTTTCAGGCGAATAGCCCACAAAAAAATCGACGTTGAATTGTAATCCAGAAATGCGTTCCAAAACCGGTACACATTCCTCCTCAGTCACACCGGGATAAACAGTGGATTCATAAATAACGATATCTCCTTTTTTCAATACTTTACCCACGGTTTCGCTGGACTTGTACAAAGGAGTTAAATCAGGGCGATTGTTTTTGTCAACAGGAGTGGGAACAGTAACAATAAAATAGTTACAATCTGCAATTTCTGTCAAAGTTGAAGTACAATACAAACCGATGTCGTTGGTAAGGGTTTCAAGCAATACTTCCTGCAAACTAGCAGCATCTATTTCGAGTGTGCTATCATTTCCTAATTTGATAGAATTAATCCTGGTTTGATTGATATCAAACCCTACCACTTGATATTTTGTGGCAAACAATCGTGCCAAGGGTAAGCCTACATATCCCAATCCAATTACTGCAATTTTGATTTCTTTTTTCAATTTTTTTTTTTTGAGTTTCCAATGAAGAAAACAGTTAATTATTTTTTTTTGAATCCAACTTCTTGATATCAAAACCTCAGTTCCAACCTTTAATTTTAAAATTCTAAACTCTAAATTCTATTTTCTATTTTCACCTGTAGCCACTAAATTCTCCCAATACCAACTCACCGCTTCCTTCAACCCTTCTTGCAATGAAAATTGAGGATTATAGCCTAATAACGCCTTTGCCTTTTCAATACTCGCCAAAGAATGAGGAATGTCTCCTGCACGATTCGGTCCATATTCAATAGACACATCGGAAATCCTCGGGTCGTAAACCGATAAATATTGTTTCAAAAAATCCACTAAATTATTCAAGGTGTTCCGGTCTCCAAAGGCTGTATTAAAAACGGTATTTATGGCTTCTTGATTAATGGTAGTCATCGCCAATTCATTCATTTGAATCACGTTGTCGATATAGGTAAAATCACGAGAATAGTTACCGTCGCCATTAATTTTTGGACTTTCGAGTTGCATCAATTGCATAACAAACTTTGGAATAACGGCAGCATATGCTCCATTGGGATCTTGTTTACGGCCAAAAACATTGAAATAACGCAAGCCAATGGTTTCCATCCCATACGTTCGACTGAAAATTTCGGCATACAATTCGTTGACATATTTTGTAATAGCATAAGGCGAAAGTGGTTTTCCAATAACATCTTCAACTTTTGGCAATCCCTGAGAATCCCCATAAGTGGATGAACTGGCGGCATATACAAACCGCTTTACTTGAGCATCACGAGCAGCAGTAAGCATGTTTAAAAACCCGGAAACATTGACGTCATTGGTAGTACTAGGATCTTTTATAGACCGGGGTACTGAACCCAAAGCGGCCTGATGCAAGACATAATCCACTCCTTGAACCGCTGTTTGACAATCAATACTATTTCGAATATCACCTTCAATCAATTGAAAGTCCGGATTGCTGATGAAATCCTTTAAATTATGCCGATGCCCAGTTGCAAAATTATCCAAACAAACTACTTGATGACCTTTGGATAAGAAATATTCGCAAAGATTGGAACCAATAAATCCCGCTCCACCTGTAATTAATATCTTATTTTTTGTTTTCACTTTATTATTTTTTTTAATATTAAATTTCGTACTAATTTATGCGTCTTTTTCGTATTTTCCTAATTATTTTTTGAACAATATTTCTTGACGGCTCATCTTCATGATAGCCTTTTGAATAAGCTCCATAGCCATATCCGTAACCATACCCGTAACCGTAACTAGCTCCGTACTTGGCTTTGTTTTCGAAACTATTCAAAATGATGCTTACATTGTTGAGTTCGCCACGTTTCACCCTATTGTTTAACTGGCTGATCATTTCCTTTTTAGAGAAATTCTGTCTTACAATGTATAAAACAACATCACAATATTGTGCTAATTCCAATGCGTCTGAAACCAATCCCACAGGTGGTGTATCTAGAATAATATAATCATATTTCTGCTTTAACTCTTCTATTAATTCTTTCATTCCTCCACTCATAACCATCTCTGCTGGATTGGGTGGGACAGGACCTGAAACAATTACATCAAGATAAGGAATTCCAGAAGGGAAAATAATTTCGTCAACCGTTTTTTGTTTTATTAAATAATTCACAATACCCACTTCGTTTGACAAATTAAATTCGGCATAGAGTTTTGGTTTTCGTAAATCCAACCCAATAACCACTGTCTTTTTTTCGCTTAATGCAAATATAGTAGCAATATTAACAGAGCAAAATGTTTTTCCTTCACCGCTGACAGAGGAGGTTATCATTAGCGTTTTTGCACCATCAACATTTTGCTGTTTGTACAAGAATTGAAGCGAAGATCTAATGGCTCGAAAAGATTCTGACAAAGCGGATTTTGGTTTATCGTAAACGGCAAGATTTGTGGGTTCACTATTAACTCCAACGACACCTATCAGCGGAATTTGAGTCAATTTATTGATATCATCTGTATTTAAAATAGAATTATTGATGAGGAATATTCCAAAAACAAAAAGCAGTGGAATCAGCAATCCTAAAAATAAGGCCAAGACATAATTTACGGTTGTTTTAGAGCCAATTTGTCCTCCACCTATATCTTTGGCAGGATCAATAAAATGGATGTCCGATAAATTTGCCGCTTTCACAATATCGGCTTCAGAACGTTTTTGAAGAAAATTGCTGTAAATATTATCGCTTAAATCATATTTTCTTTTAATTTTAATGAGCTCTTGTTGGTCGTCAGGCAGCTGTTTTATGGTGCTTTCAGTTTGATTTATTTTACTGTTAACCACGGTTAAATCATACTGCAAAGAGGCTTTGGCTGTAGCGATGTTTTCAATTAAGACCTTCTTGATGGCCTCCATTTGATTGTCAAAATCCCGGAAAATCTTGTCACTTTTTACCGCATAAGCCATTTCTGATCTTTGGGTGGATAGTGAAATCAATTTCGAAACATTCATAACAATATTGGGATCGTCGATTCCGGCTACTGATGGTGCTGGAAGCTTGGCATAATCAACACTGTTTTTTAAATAAGACTTCAAGGAATTATAGTAGGCTGTTTTACGGGTAATTTCATCTTTCTTGATGTCAAATTCAAGAATCTTGCTAGAAAATTTTTCGCCGCCATTTTCTATATCTAAAATATTTCTGTCTCTTTTAAATGATTTTAACTCGTTTGTGGTTTCTTTAAGCTGCGATTCCATTGCCACGAGAGTGCTGTCGATAAAAGCAATGGTGTTAGTTGCAAATTGGTTTTTTTCATTTAACTGTCTTTTAATAAGCATCTTGACAGTTGCATTAAGGTACTCGACCATTCTAGCCTTGTTAGTACCTTGCATACCAAGAGTAATGATGGAACCTCCTTTGTCGTCTGATCTAACATTGACATCACGGTATCCAGAAACAGTAGTGTCAAAATCATTAAAATTTACTAAATATTCGTTGCCAATATAAAATCCAGGATTATCTTTAATTTGCAATTTCCAGTTTAAAAAGGGCAATGTAACTTGTTGCCCCACTTTATACTTTTTGACAAAGTCTCCTTGTGCCACAGAGGTGTTACTGTAGGAATTGTCTAAATATGTTATCAGTGATACATTTTTACCGCCGAAAGGTAGGCGAATTTCATATTCATTTGCGCTCAAAA
>CAMDGJ010000041.1 GCA_945897545.1 Flavobacterium psychrophilum | reverse complement strand
TGACAGGACGATTAATCGAACAACGTCAAGTAGAATCTAATTCAGTTGAAGTAGGTAGAAACTATGCATCCGGAATTTACAATGTAATTGTAAACCAAGGAGCAAACGTGAAAACACTTCGAGTGATTAAACAATAAGTTGTAATAATTGTTTTTTGAGAGAAAGGCTGTCCGAAAGGACAGCCTTTTTTGTTTAAATAATGGTAGTCTACTTAATGCAAAACCCCATATAATAATCTTCAAGGGGAAGAAATTTTTTTATTGGGCTTGTTGCTTTATTGATTTATGAGCGAGAATAAAAAATGAATAATTCCTACTGATAGCGTTTTGTCTGCTCTAAAAGAGTTGCTGAGAATTAGAGTACTATTGCAAACGTTATCATTACTGCCAAAAAGCTAAAGCTGAACTCCGGTGTATTAACCGTGAATTCAGAAAAATTTACTGTTGTACATGAGCTAATCAACAATGGTAGTGCTACTATCGCGGTATTTGAAAAAAATGGTACTTTGATTCGATCCAGTACTGCAGCAAAACGGATGCCTCTATGGTGAAACCTAATAGTTCAACACTGAATCTGTTGGATTATACCTTACGGTCCTCGTTAATGGCAAGCCAAAATTTATTGGCTTTCTCTCCGCAGACAGTACTTTGCCGTTTTTACACCTATAACTCAACTACCAGCTTGTACAATGCATGGGCAAGGCTACAATAACAGCTTTCGCACTAGGAAATTGTTAATTTATTCGTAAACCAAACACGAATAATCGAGCAGCTAGTGCAGTTTCACAATTAAGTAATTCAAACTACCATCCTACCGCGAATGTTTCTCAAATGCTGACGGTTTTAGGATGAACGCCATACTATCACAGTTGCATTGTGCTTGAAATATATGAATACGGCTGAATTTTATCTGGGTGCTGTTTCAAGTATGGTTCACCAATAACGTATGCTAGTTCGAATTCTGCAATTGCTACTATTGGTAATAAGAAGATGCGCATCTTTGGTAACGTAACTTCCAACATTACCGCATCGGCAGTGGGAGGTGGTAGTTATTCTGCAGCTTCGAATGTGCAACAATTTATCGTGCAATGCAGTTGTGTGCAGCAAACTATCTTTTTAGTCAGAAAAAGGCTGGTCGACTGCTAAATAGTTGTAAATTGGACGATTTTGCACCTATTTTGAATTTCTAAGTTCGCTAGTGATCTTAAATTTGTAGTTAATATATCACTCTAGTAAATTATTGTCATCAAATAACATTCATCATTTATTATCTATTTTTAAAAACCAAAAAAACTATTATTATGAAAAAACAATTACTTAAACAAAAAACGCTATCGCAGTTTTTTTACAGTTTAACTTTTACTTTACTCTGCGCTAATGTGGGTTCTGCACAAACAATCTTAACGGAAACTTTTGGAACATCTGAAGTGCCAGTTACATTTTATACAGGAGGTACTTCTTTGCCTGCTGTGGATTATACTGAAAGTCCTCAGGTCCCTCCTGCGGGATATGTTTCCACTGTGTTTTCAACATCACCTGATGCTTGTTTGCTTTTTAAATCAACAGGAACGGCTGCTAGAGTAAATTTAACGGCGCCTTTGCCTACCTCTCCTACTGGTTTAAATTCTGTCCTTACCAATAATACTAAACTAGTTACCTGGACCGTTAACATGAAATCCTCTCGTTTGTCAACAAACCAATTTTCAGCCACAACAGGTTTTCCAGAAGCTAAATATTTTAGTGCAACGGTTTTGTGTGCCTCTAGCAATAAAGTGATTGGTGAGGCAGGAACGGGTAACGGCACCGATGGTTATGCTGTAATTGTTCAAAAAAGTAGTGCCGATGCAACACGTGTTAGTATTGGTTTAATTAAATTTAATAATGGAATTGGAGTCCCTGCTACTTCAACAGCAGTAGGTGTTCCTCTAGAAGGTTGTGTACTTACTCGTTTGATTGAATCTCCTGTTTTAGTTAATCCTAACCCACTAGCTATACCTATATTAGCAATGTCCGCAACTAATCCTAACAATTTAAGTATTAAAGTAACTTACAATCCTAATTTAGATATCTGGGAGCTTTTCTATCGGGAAGATCCAGGAACTGCTTTTGCAGATCCTTCATCTGGTGCTTATACTAAAGCAGGGGCTTCAGTGGCTGATGCGTTCTCCACACCAATGACTCATTTTGGTTTTGTAGCAGGTTTACAGACAAGTACATCTACTGGAAACATTTACCAATTTGACAATTTTAAAATTGCTCTAAGCGATGTTCCAGCGTATACGGCTCCACCAGTAGTTGAAAAAAGACAAGCTTTTAATACTACTCCAACTCCAACTGTAGCTAGTTTAGTGGCTACAGGAACGGGTACATTTAATTGGTATGATGTTGCCTCTAGCGGTACGGCACTATTATCTGGAACTTCTCTAGTTAATGGAACAGTTTATTATGTTTCCTCAACAATTGGAGTAACAGAAAGTGATCGAGTGGCTACCACGGTTTATGTGGGGAATACTACACTAAAAACATTGCCTTTGTATGAAAGTTTTGATTATACTGTAGGGGATAAATTAATTGTTATGGATAATGCGGCCTCGGCTAATGCCGCTTTAGGTACTGCTACGGGTATTGGCCTTGGTTCTTGGACTCTTGCGCCTAGTTCTAATGTAACAGATGATGTTACTATTGTAGCTTCTCCAACATGGTCGAATATAGTTCTTCCTGCCGCTACTAAAAACGCTATTGCTTTTGCGGGTTCGGGAATTGACCCTGAATTAAAATTTACTAATACAACGAGTGGTAGTCTATACTCTTCTTTTGTTTTTACAGCTGCTGATGTGGCTACTATTGTAGCTTCTACTACAACAGACCCTGCATATTCAACTCCAACCGGCTTTTATGGTTTTTTATCGGAGAGTACTGATCCAATTAGTGGTCTAGTATCAGCTTCATATGCCTCCGATGTAATGTTTAGAAAAAATATCGCTACTGGGAAATTTAACCTTGGATTGTCAAAATCAAATAGTGGTACAGAGTGTGTTTGGAGTCCTACTGAATTTGATTTTGGTATCCAACACCTTATTGTTATAAGCTATGAAAATATAGGGGATGCTGTTGATACCAATCAAGTAGCTAATTTATGGATTGATCCAGCTACAAGTACTCAGCCTGCTGTCACTTTAACTCAAAATAATCCAATATCTGCTGTTGATGGTACTCCCGTAAAAATTACTAGATCAAATATTGACAGAATTAAACTAGTACAGGCGTCTTCATCTTCTACTCCAACGCTTGTTATTGATGAAATCAGAGTCGCTAACAATTGGGGTCAAGCTTTAGGTGGAGATTCCACTTTAGGTGTAGCCAAAATGGAGATTTCAAAATTTAGCGCTTATCCAAATCCTGTTACTGATGGTAAATTATACATTAGTTCTGATAGTAGCAGTGAAAAACAAGTTGCTATTTACAGCGTTGTAGGTCAAAAAGTTTTAGAAACTAAAACAGCTAACAATACTGAAATCAATGTTTCACAATTGGCCAAAGGAGCTTATATTTTGAATGTTACTGAGGATGGTAAATCAGAAAGTAAAAAATTGATTATCAAATAATTATCTTATATATTATAATTAAAATGCGGTATTTTTTTAAAATATCGCATTTTATTTTTGAAGCAATAATGTAATGCTTCATCTAAAAATTGAATTTAAAATGAAAAAAATAGTTGTAGTTTCCCTTATTGCAGTTTTATTTTCTTTGAATGTATTGGCACAAGTAAAAGATTCGGTAGTTAAAAAACCTGTTGCAATCCCTAAAGAGTATACTGCTCAAATAGATGTTGTTTATACTAAAGTGATGGATTGGGAAGGCAGAGCCGATCTTTACCTTTCTTTGAATGCTGTAAAACCAACCCCAATATTAATTAACATTCACGGTGGTGGCTGGAAATCAGGGGTAAAAGAAACTCAAGGAGGTTTTTCTCCTTATTTTAAAGCTGGTTTTGCTGTTGCTAATATGGAGTACCGAATGTCAGGTCAGGCCACTGCGCCTGCTGCAATAGAAGATACCCGTTGCATGCTGATGTATCTCATCAAAAATGCCAAAGCACTCAATATTGACCCCAACAAAATTATCATTATGGGCGGAAGTGCGGGTGGTCATCTCGCTTTAATGGGCGGATTATTAGGAAACGACCATCGTTTTGACAGCAATTGTCCCGGAGTTGAAAATGTAAAAGTGGCAGCTATTATTGATAAATACGGTATTATGGATGTTTGGGATTGGACTTATGGTCCTGAACATAAAAGTTCATCGCCAAAACTTTGGCTGGGTGATAAAGCGAATGATAACGAATTTATTAAATCGGTATCGCCAATTTCATATGTAACCAAAAATAGTCCACCGATTTTCATTGTACACGGTAATGCTGATCCAATAGTTCCTTACCAACAATCGGTAGATTTGTACAAAAAATTACAGGATTTAGGTGTGAAATCACAATTCATCACTGTTGAAGCTGGGTTACATGGAAAGTTTGACAAAGAAAAAAACAACGAAATAAATACTGCAATACTTGAATTTATTGCAGGATTGGATTCTTTTAAATAGGGACGAAGTCCCAACTAAATTTTATAAATGAAAAAATATTTTTATTCCACCAATTCATTAATCATAGTCCTTTTCGTATTACCTTTTTCTTCTTACGCACAAGTTGTGTTAAAAGCTGATGGACCTGGAAATACTTATGAATTAATAAGTAGTGTGTTGGCTCCCGGAAATTCAGCTGTGGAAGCAGCGGATCTTAATACATTAGGAAATCATCCTTCTTTTGGAAGGCATATTGCCGAAGTTTGGGATGCCGATTTGAAAGCCAATGTTTTTGAATTTTATGCTCATATCGATTATGTCAACGCAGACAAAACAAGGTCAACCGATAATGAACCCGTGGCTGACGTGGCCGAAAAGCAGCGCGTAGAAATCAAAACTTATGGACCTTCACCTGATAATTTGAAAGGAACTACAGGCGAAACCATAACCTATAAATGGAAATTTAAATTGCCAAAAGGATTTCAACCTTCAACTAATTTTACGCATTTACACCAAATAAAAGCGGTGGGTGGAACACAAGACCTTCCAATCTTTACTTTATCAGCCAAGAAGGGAAAGGTTAACCAATTTAATGTTGTTCATAACAATACAACTATTTTAGCTAGTATGGACTTGTCCCAACTAGAAGGAGTTTGGGTTGAGATTATCGAAGTCATAAAAGTGGGTGCAAACGGAACCTACGCTCTTGGTATAAAAAGAGTAAAAGACGGGAAGGAACTGCTTTCCTATAGTAATCCGGATTTAGAAACGATTAGGCCCGACAATACTTTTATTCGCCCAAAATGGGGGATTTACCGCAGCTTAAAAAAAGTCGAAGATTTGAAAGAGGAAGCCGTTCGCTTTGCTGATTTTTCTATTATGGAAGGGGGCAATTAATGATCATGACACATAAAATATATTGCTGAAGAGGATTTTTAGTGGCTGAAATTTTGCTATTTTTGACAGGCCTAAGTTTCAATGCCAATAATAAAGAGTTTTGGACTATTTTATCCCTAATTGTGGATTTTTAAATTTAGACGTTTTATAATTTTGTAAGCTATATATAAACGAAAAAAAAAGACAGAGAGAATAAAAAACTAACTAACTAACATGATTAAACAAAACCTACTAAAAATTAATAAATTATGAAAAAACCAATTTTACTGTTTCTCTTAATTTTCACTTCCATTATTTATGCACAAACTGATAAACTTAAAGTATCAGGTACCGTTGTGGATAGTAAGGGAATTAGTATTCCAGGGGTAACCGTTACGTCTGAACTAAATAGTGTATCTACCGATATAGATGGGAAATATACCATTGCGATTAAAAATTCTAAATCAGTTTTGAAGTATTCTTTTGTAGGCTTCGAAACCCAAATAGCCGTTGTAGGAAAAGAAAAAACGATTAATATTGTTTTAAAAGAGTCTGTAAACACACTTGAGGATGTAGTTGTAATTGGATATGGTACCAGAAAAAAATCTTTGGTAACGGGTGCTATCTCTAAATATACCAATGAAAAACTCGACGAGATTGCCGTATCTAGGGTTGACCAAGCCTTGCAAGGCAAGATTGCCGGTGTTCAGGTTCAAAATATTTCCTCAGAAGCTGGTGCAGACACTGTAATATCAATTAGGGGAATTAGCTCGGTTAATGCTGGCGCCAGTCCCTTAGTAGTGGTTGATGGCCAACCCATTCCTGACGGATTGGCCTCTATAAATATGGCTGACATTGCCTCGATAGAAGTTTTGAAAGATGCCGCCTCCGCCGCTATTTACGGTTCACGAGGAGCAAGCGGTGTTATACTAATAACCACTAAAAGCGGTAAAACCGATAAAGTGAAATATACCTTTAAGTATTCGAGTGGATTAAAATCCGCCTATAAGATGTATCCAATTATGAATACTACAGAATACGTAAATTTGTTATACAAAGAAAAAGCCATAAGATTAACAAGTACCGATCCTTACACATTAGCTAATTCGAATTTTCTTATTTATGGAGGCACATTAACCAAACAAAACAACATCCTTGCGGGCTACATCGTTGAACAAACTATGTTGGGCGGAAAAGGGTTTGATTATCAAGACGAAGTATTGCAAACTGCAGAGTTTAAAAACATACAATTGAGTGCCACTGGAGGCAGTAAAGGCATGCGATATTTTGTTTCGGGAGGATACCAAGGCGACGAAGGAATAATGCTTAAAAGTAATTATGAAAAATTAAATTTCAGAACAAAATTAGATATTGATTTGAGTAAAAAAATTAAACTTTCTGTAAACCTGAACCCTTCTTATCAAATGAAAGAATCTCCTTCAGAAAATTTTACTAATTTTTGGCGAAATCCAAGTTGGCTTCCTTTTAAACACAATGAGTTAACTGCTAAATTTGTTAGAGACAACAATACTAATTTTTCAAATATTCAAGCTGGTGATTTTGCTCAACCGCGACATTTTGCGGATCTTGATTATTCCTCGTTCAATCCAGATGGAACTCCATTCCTAATGCCTGACGGCTCCACTTTTGTAACTGCGGTAGGTTCCCCATCTAACTCTGCACAAAACAATTCATTATCTTCATTGGTTAGTCATGACATCAACTCCAAGTCCTATGGTTTGCAAGGTGGGTCAACCCTTTCGCTTAACATTCTTCCAGGTTTAGATTTTAAAACAATGGCAACTATATACATGAAATACGATACCAAGTTAGAATGGGCCGATAGAAATGCTGATGCTGATGGGGTAGTTAATTCCGGTATTTATTCTAATAATTCATATATCGATTTATTGTCCGAAAACACTTTTACTTATAAAAAAGAAATCAAAGAAAATTCATTTGATGTTTTAGTAGGGTATACGGCCCAAAAAACCAAAACTACCAAAACACAAACAACTGGAAGGGATTATGCGAGTGATGACATACGTACTTTAAATAGTGCAGTATTTATTGATAAGGCAGGAACATATGGTTCAAATGCACAGATTGGCCTAATATCCTATTTAGGAAGGGTAAATTACGCATTCAAAAGCAAGTATTTGCTGTCAGCTAGTTACAGAACAGATGGTAGTTCTTATTTTGGACCGGGTCATAAATGGGGAGCCTTTCCAGCAGCTTCTATTGGATGGGTAGCTAATAAAGAGTCTTTTTTAAATAAAGTAGAATGGTTAAGCAAACTTACTTTTAGAGGAAGTTATGGCGTATCTGGTAATAATAGGATTTTAGATTATGGGTTTTCTAATTTGCTAAATTCTGCGGATTATTCCTTTGGATTAGGTACTGGAACACAGACTTCTGGCCAGGCGGCAACATCTACTATAAATGCAAATGAAGATATTACTTGGGAAAGTACTTATCAAACTAATATAGGTTTAGATTTGGCTTTATTCAACAATAGATTCAATCTATCGGTTGATGTTTATCAATCTTTAACCGATAAGTTACTGCTACAACAAGCTACCATGGCCTTTACAGGAGTGCCACTTTCATGGAATAACTTAGGAAGCCTGAATAATAAAGGTTTTGAATTTGAACTATCAACGACCAATATTAAAACCAAAACTTTTAAATGGACCACTTCAGCCAATTTATCGCACACGGAAAATAAAGTTAGAGAGTTAGGTGCTGAAAAATATTTGCGCAATCAGGGAGAGCGTACTGAAATTTATCAAACTAAGGTTGGAGATCCTTTAGTGCAATTTTATGGATTTAAAACCGATGGTATTTGGAAGTCCCAACAAGAGATTATCGATGCTAAAGCTGCAGGTTTGACCACTACTTTACCTTCCTTATTTACAGTTGGAGGATTGAAACTTGTTGATATTAGTGGTGTAGATGCAAACGGTTTGCCAGATGGTATTCCAGACGGAAAAATCACTAATGCTGACAGAACCGTTATAGGAAATCCTTATGCTGATTTTACATGGGGAGTCACTAATACAATTAATTATAAGTCTGTTGATTTTACCTTTTCTTTACAAGGTGTTCAAGGAGGTCAGTTAATTAACGGGGATCCAAATTATAGCGACACAAGATCAAGGAATACAAATTATAATACAAATCGTTGGATTAGTCCTGAACATCCTGGGGATGGCAAAACACCTTATGAAGATGTAGGTTTTAACTGGTTGCTTACTGATTATGTGGTGGAAGACGCTTCTTACTTTGCCCTTAGAGATGTTAATTTAGGATATACCTTTCCAAAATCTTTTTGTAGCCAAATAGGATTAAGTTCCTTCCGCTTGTATGCTTCAGGTCAAAATCTTTATTTTCAATCGGCTAAAAGTTACAGAGGTATTAACCCTGAAGGTCGAGCCAACTCCGGGCCATATGCTTCTGCCATTGTAGCGGGCTATCAAAGAGGAAGTTTTCCAATACCTAAAACTCTTGTTTTTGGTATAGATATTAATTTTTAATTTATAAAAAACTTGATAATGAAAAAATCATTCAAATATATTAGCGTTCTTCTTTTAGTAGGTATAAGTGGTTGTACTGACATCATTGATTTGAATTCGGAGTCCAACATTGCAGCTGATGATTACTATACTACTTTTACTGAACTTCAAGCAGGATTAACAAGTTGTTACAAGGGTCTTCAAAAACCATTAGTTGAAGAGTGGTCATTGACAGAAATGCGTAGTGACAACACATTAAGTGATACCGGATCGAGTACTTCAACAGTAAATCAAGACTTCAGTTACTTAGACCAGTTTTATCCCCCTACAAGCCATCAAGGAAATTATAACTATTGGCTCAGCACCTATAACAATATTAGAAATACAAATATTATTTTAGCTAAATTAGGTACAAAATATGATTCAGCAAGTGGTACAATTATTTTAGACCAAACAATTCCTTTAATAATTAGTGTAAAAACTGGTAATGTAGATTTTCTATCTAATTATAAACGAAACGTTATGGCAGCTGAGGCCTCTTTTATCAGAGCCTATCACTATTTTAACTTAGTGCGTTTGTACGGAGGTGTTTTTCTTATAGATAAAGTGCCAACTCCTGCTGAAGCCAAAACAATTAACCGTTCCTCTGTTGATGATATTTACAAATTGATTATTGCTGATTTGACCAATGCAATAACTAACGGTAATAAAGCCACTTATGCTACACTTATTGCAAGCCAGCAGGATCAAATTGGCCACGCTAACAAATGGGCGGCTCAAGCGCTATTGGCTAAGGTGTATCTTACCTTGGGCAGAAAAGATCTAGCCGCTCCTTTATTACAGTCTGTAATAGGTTCTAGCGGTTATGGTTTAGAAACAACTTATGCAAATGTTTTTTCTACTAATAATGAAATGAACAAAGAAATCCTTTTTGCAGTCCGATTTAAGTCTGGAGGTGTTGGTATGGGCAACCCCTTGTCCAACCTATTTGCACCAAGCAATAGTGGTTTGGCAGTTATAAACGGGGATGGTAAAGGGTATAACACTCCAACTACCGAATTGACGACTACTACTTATGGAACTTCAGACCCCTCTGCTGCCAGAAAATTGGTTAATTTCTCTTCTTTTGTGGGCAAATCTTATATTAGTAAATACATGTCTAAAACAGCTTTAGCCAACGACGCTGAAAATGACTGGCCCGTCATTCGTTATTCAGATGTATTATTGATGAAGGCCGAAGCTGATGGGAATAGTACAACAAGTATGGGACTAATAAATCAAGTTCGCTTGAGAGCCGGGTTAACTGGACTATCAATAACCGCAACTAATGCAGTTTTTGAAAAAGCATTATCCAACGAAAGAAGATGGGAACTCGCCTTTGAAAACCAAAGATGGTTTGACTTACTTCGTTTTGAAACTACTACATCAACCGTTTCGCTTCCTTCAGATCCGTATCCAGGATTAAAAGCTCAGGGTGCGGAATATATTATGAAAGCACATTTTGCGCGTTTGTTTACTAGTGTATATACAAAATTTGCCAATACATTGCCTTTAACACTTGAGCAACTTTTGGAAAATGCTAACCCTAACCGATTTTTACTACCAATTCCTCAATATGAAATTGATACGAATTCGAATCTAGTGATTGAGCAAAATCCAAGTTATTAAAGTTGTAGGTAAATAGTATTTAATTCCATTATACCCAATAGTAAATTGCTACTATTGGGTATTTTTGAATAAACATTTCACCACTGTATTAAGATATTTTTTTTGTTTTGCAAAATAAGAATAATGAAACAACGCAAAAACGTCGAATACGAATCCATACCCAATCTATAATAGTGTAGGACATTATACAATACCACAACCATTAAATACTACACATATGAAAAAATTTGGAGCAAGTGCAGCGTTTTTAATTGGAGATGAAATTCCTTGGGAAGTACTTGGTGAAGGGGTTAATCGCAAAATTATGGGCTATGATGATAGTATTATGCTCGTCAATGTAGCTTTCGAAAAAGGAGCAATTGGTGCGATGCACGAACATTATCATGCTCAAGTAACCTATGTAGTTAGTGGTCAATTTGAAATGACAATTGGAGATGTTACCAAAATTATAAAAGAGGGTGATTCTTTTTATGTAGAGCCACACGTATGGCACGGAGCTGTTTGTTTAGAAGATGGAGTTCTTATCGATGTGTTTAGCCCAATTAGAGAAGATTTCATGAAGTAATCAGGTATTTTCTGGAGATTTTTACAGTAACTGGGTGTTTAAACAAATAATAATGAAATTACATTTTTCGAGAATTATAGTATTGACAGCACTTTCATTGGTCTTTTTTAGTAACGGGCAAGAAGTTAAAAAGAAAAAAAAGAAAATAGCTTCTATCGATTTATCGCATTGGAAAATTACAATCCCTGAGGCAAATCTTAAGAAGCCAGAGAGTCCAATTGAAGTTGGATTTCCTGAAATTATGGATTATGCCAATAATCCTATCCTGAAAAAATGGATGTATGATGATGAAAAAGACCAGTCCATTGTTTTTTATGCTTTTCCATCTGGAACTACAACGGCCAATAGTCATTTTTCGAGATCAGAATTAAGAGAAACTATGGTTCCGGGCAATAATAATATCAATTGGACATTTGCTCAGGGAGGAAAATTCAAAGGAACTTATGCTATAGATGCCGTCTCTAAAGAAAAAGAAGGTAAATACAGCAAAATTATTATTGCTCAAATTCACGGAAGATTAACGAATGCGCAGCGAGATTTAATTGGTCAAAAAGATAACGATGCTCCACCAATGTTAAAAATCTCTTGGGATAACGGAAAAATTAGAGTAAAAACAAAGGTTTTGAAAGATGTGAATGTTTCTGATAAGGAAATTTTAAAAGTAAGTTCTTGGACAGATGATGAAGGAGTTAATTTTAAAGAAAAGGTAGATTTTGAAAAGTTTACTTTGGAGGTTAAAATTGTTAATGGTAGAATGGAAGTAACTCTCAATGGCAAGGAAACCCTTGTTTATAATGATGTCAATATAAAACAGTGGGGTGTTTTCGAGAATTATTTCAAAGCGGGAAACTATTTTCAGTCAAAGGATACCAAAGCCTTTGCCAAAGTTAAAATCTATGCCTTAAAGGTTACACATTGATTGAATTTAATAATTCAGAAATCGAATTATTTTTAGGCAAAAATTAAGAAAATAAAAAAAGACTAAAGAATTTCTGGAGATGTACTAATGTATACCTATAATGTATTTATTTTTCATCATAATAGAAACCTCTTTTATACTTTTGCAAAATAATTTAATTAACTTAAAGAGATTAGTTTCAAAAAAATGATTAGTCTTTTAAACTACAATAATAAAAATTAAAACAATGTCAACATCATACGATTCTCGATATGCTTCCAGCCCTAAAGCGGTAAAGCTATACGATACAGCACAATTAAGATCCGAATTCTTGATTGATAATCTAATGGAAGAAGGTAAAATTACCCTTACTTATTCCCATTATGACCGATACATTGCGGGTTCTGCAGTGCCATTAACCCCTCTTAAACTTGAAACTATTGATGTTCTTAAAATGCCCAATTTTTTGGACCGGAGAGAAATGGGGGTTATTAATGTTGGAGGAAATGGTTCCGTTGTGGTCGAAGGAACTACTTACGAATTAGGATTCAAAGACGCTCTTTACATTGGAAGTGGAAATGCAGAAGTTGTTTTTAAAAGTGATGATGCCAAAAATCCCGCTAAATTCTACATCAATTCGGCTCCAGCTCACACCAATTATCCCACCAAAAAAGTAAGTTTGGCCGAAGCTAAAAAATTGGAACTGGGTACAATGGAAACCGCCAATCACCGCACCGTAAACCAAATGATTATTGGCGGAATTGTGACTACTTGTCAATTGCAAATGGGAATGACCGAATTAAAACCGGGGAGTGTTTGGAACACAATGCCTGCTCACGTTCACGATCGCAGAATGGAAGTGTACTTCTATTTAGACATTCCAGAAAACCAAGCCGTTTGTCACTTTATGGGAGAGCCACAAGAAACGAGGCATATTTGGATGAATAACCACCAAGCAGTTATTTCGCCACCCTGGTCCATTCATTCAGGTTCAGGAACCAGCAATTATACCTTTATATGGGGAATGGCCGGAGAAAATTTAGACTATGGCGATATGGATGTTTGTAAAATAAATGAATTAAGATAAATTAACTATTAAATAAAAATTATGTCGATTAACCTATTTGATTTAACGGGAAAAACAGCACTTATTACAGGAGGAGTTCACGGTCTGGGAATGGCGATGGCCAAAGGACTTGGGCAGGCAGGTGCCAAAATTGTAGTCAATGATCTTTCACAAGAAGCTTTAGATAAAGCTGTTGCAGAATACAAATCGGTTGGGCTTGAAGCCTATGGATATGTTTTTAATGTATGCGACGAGAAAGCCGTAATTGAAAATATTGCAAAGATTGAAGCTGAAGTTGGTCCTATTGACATCTTAATTAACAACGCAGGTATCATCAAAAGAACGCCTATTGTTGATATGACTGTTGAAGATTTTACAGCTGTAATCACTGTAGATTTAATCAGTCCTTTTATCGTTTCAAAAAATGTTGCCAAAGGAATGATTGAACGTGGTGGAGGAAAAATCATCAACATTTGTTCGATGATGAGCGAGTTGGGTAGAGATTCTGTAAGCGCGTATGCCGCTGCCAAAGGAGGCTTGAAAATGTTGACTAAAAATATGGCTACCGAATGGGCTAAATTTAACATTCAAACTAACGGAATTGGACCTGGTTATTTTGCGACTACTCAAACAGCACCCATTAGAGTGGATGGTCACCCATTTAACGATTTCATAATAAGCAGAACACCTGCTGCTCGTTGGGGAGATCCTGAAGATTTGCAAGGTGCTGCCATCTTTTTATCATCAAAAGCGAGTGATTTTGTGAACGGTCACATACTTTATGTAGATGGAGGAATTCTGGCGACTATTGGAAAACCGTCTAATGAAATTTAAGAAATGAAAACGAAGAAAGTACTACTCTTATTTTTTTTCGCCACATTACTTTCCTATTCTCAAAATGCCAAAATCATTACGGTTTCCAATGGCTTAAATGCCGACAGGGACTTTGAAACTATCGAATTAACCAAAACAGCTTTGGGTTTAAAAAGTACCGATGTATTGGAAAAATATGGGATCAGAGAAATTGGCACTTCCGCATTTTTAATAGCTCAATGTGTTGATGAAAATGGAGATGGAATTTCGGATGTTATTTTATTTCAACCAACAATCAAAGCAGCATCAACTAAAAAGTTTGAGTTTGTTTTGAATACTGATGCTAAAGCCAAAGAGCCAATCGATTATTGTTATTCGCGTTTTGTACCCGAAAGAACTGATGATTATGCTTGGGAAAACAACAAAGTAGCTTTCAGAACTTACGGGCCTGTAGCCCAAAAAATGACGGAAGACAAGGTAAAAGGAGGTACACTAACTAGCGGAATTGATGCTTGGTTGAAAAGAGTGGAGTATCCTATTATCAATAAATGGTATGAAAAGTATACCAATGGAACGGGAACCTATCATAAAGACACTGGTGAAGGACTAGATAATTTTCATGTTGGAGGTAGTAGAGGAATTGGAGGTATTGCGGTAAAAGTGGATAGTCTTTATTATGTGTCCAAAAACTTTACTACATGGAAAACCCTAACAACTGGACCAATTCGGACTAGTTTTATTTTAACTTATGCCGATTGGGATGCTGCTGGAAATAAAATTACCGAAGTGAAACACATCAGTTTAGATTACGGTAACTTCCTCTCTAAATTTGAAGTTTCAGTTATGGGAACCAAGTCGCTTTCAGCTGGAATAACCTTGCATGAGAATGATGGAAAAACAGAAGGAAATCTAAAAGAAGGATGGATTGATTATTGGCAACCTCTTGACGACTCAGAATTGGGAACAGGAATTGTTTTCCCAAAGAATACTGGAATCCGTTTTGAGAAATATATTAACTCCAATAAAGATTTATGTAACCTTTATGTGACCTTAAAGGTAAAACACGATAAAATGGTTTATTACGCTGGTTTTGGTTGGAAAAAACAAGGGGAATTTACCACAAAAGAATCTTGGGAAAAATATTTAGGCCATTTTGCCACTAAAATTAACCATCCACTTAAAGTCAATATAAAATAGAAATGCACATTTAAACTCAAGCAGTTTTCATTGTATCCAACATTAATTAAAGAAAAAAAACTGTCTAATGGACGAAAGAAACCAAACGCTTGGCGAATTTATTATAGAAAATCAAAAAGACTTTCAATATTCCTCAGGCGAATTATCCCGGATATTCAATGCCATTCGGTTAGCGGCAAAGGTGGTTAGTTACAAAGTGAACAAAGCCGGATTAGTTGAT
>CAMDGJ010000040.1 GCA_945897545.1 Flavobacterium psychrophilum | reverse complement strand
TGTTTCAATACCGAACGTGCATCCGAAGTTTTCAATTCAATTTGAGGGTGAACCACGGTTGCATACAATTCTGAGGGACTATCTATTTTGATAATATCCAAAGGATTGGAACATCGTACCAATGTAAAGCCGCCCAATAGGCAAGGCGCCACATTATCAGCGTGGGCATTTCCACTGGCTAATTTTTCGCCTTGCATCGCAAATTTCACTAATTCTTTCCGGGTAAAAGGTCTGCCTAATAATTCGTTGATTCCAAAAACAGCTCCGGCAGAGCTGGCAGCACTGCTTCCGATTCCGCTTCCAGCTTTGATGTGTTTGTAAATTTCAATTTCGAAACCAAACTCGGTTTCCACTTCTTCTAACATTGCCAAAGCCGCAACTCCAGCCACGTTTTTTTCGGTTTCCAATGGCAAATCTGCGCCCACTATTTTAGTGATACGAATGCCTTTTAGATTGGATTTTCGAATAATCATTTCGTCACCTGCAGTAGCCAGACACAGTCCGAGCACATCAAATCCGCACGAAAGATTGGCGATGGTTGCAGGGCAGAATAGTTTTATTTCTCTCATAAATAAGCCCCTCCCGACCTCCCCAAAGGGGAGGAGTACAGAGGAATTAATAGTTAATAATTATTTTGAACCTCTCCAAATTCCCCCTTCGGGGGTTAGGGGGCTATATGTTTCCAATTCGAATTACGTCGGCAAAAATTCCCGAAGCAGTAACTGCAGCTCCAGCTCCAGCTCCTTTAATCAATAAAGGTTGATCAATGTATCTGTCTGTGTAAAATTGTACGATATTGTCTTTTCCTTCTAAATTGTAGAACGGACTTTCTTTCGGGATGAATTCCAATCCAACCCCAGCTTTTCCGTTTTCGAAAGTGGCAACAAATTTTAATCGGCTGTCTTTTGCTTTAGCTTCCGCCAAAAGCTTTTCAAAATGGGCTGCATTAGCAATCAAAGACGTGAAAAAAGCATCATTGGTTGTTGTAGCCATACATTCTATTGGAAGAAAAGAATTGTTTTGAATATCCTCAATTTCCATTTTATATCCACTTTCACGGATTAGAATCAAAATCTTTCTAGCTACATCAACACCGCTCAAGTCAATTTTCGGATCTGGTTCTGTAAATCCTTGAACTCCCGCTTCTTTCACCACATCGTGAAACGAATTATTTTCATCGAAATTATTGAAAATAAAGTTCAGACTTCCTGATAAAACTGCCTGAATTTTGTTGACTTTATCACCCGAAGCTATCAAATGTTTCAAGGTGTCAATAATGGGTAAACCGGCGCCAACATTAGTTTCGAATAAGAAAGGAGCATTGTATTTTCTGGACAATTGTTTTAGGCTGCTGTAATTATCATAAGAAGAGGAACAAGCAATTTTATTGCAAGTCACCACAGCAATATTTTGTTTTAGAAATTGATTATAGGTTTGTGAAACGCCTTCATTTGCAGTAATATCTACAAAAATACTGTTGCGTAAATTAAGTGTTTTTACTCTTGTTAGAAAATCTTCCTTATCAGCAGGTTCGCCATTTTCTAATAGTGATTGACAATTTTTCAAGTGAATTCCGTCTTCATCAAAATACATTTTTCTAGAATTAGAAACTGCGACAACTCTTAGGTTTATTTTTAAATTTTCTCTCAAGAATTTCTTTTGTTGGTCGATTTGCGAAATGAATTTTTCTCCTACGTTTCCAACGCCCATCACAAAAAGGTTCAACTGTTTTGTGTTTTCTTCAAAAAAGTTTTCGTGTAGCGTATTCAGTGCTTTTTTTACGTCTCTTTCACTGATTACGGCCGAAATATTTCTTTCGGAAGCACCTTGTGCAATCGCCCTGATATTGACATTATTTTTACCTAAAGTGCTGAACATTCTACCGCTCAAGCCTTGATGATTTTTCATATTCTCACCAACCAAAGCAATGATGCAAAGATTTTTTTCGACTATGCAGGAATCAATTTTGTTTTGTGAAATCTCGATTTCAAAAGCTTTATTGATTGCGTTTTCAGCATTTTCGGCATCACTATCCAAAATTCCAATACAAATAGAATGTTCTGATGAAGCCTGAGTAATAAAAATCACATTAATATTTTCGTGTGACAATACTTCGAAAAGCCTTTTCGAAGAACCGGTAATACCTATCATTCCAGACCCTTCAAGCGTAATCAAAGTGATATGGTCAATGTGACTTATTCCTTTAACAGGATTTGTAGGTGCAGTATTTTGACTGGAAATGTACGTTCCTTCGGCTTCTGGTTCGAAAGTATTTTTGATCCAAATGGGAATATTTTTTCTTAAAACGGGTTGAATCGTGGGCGGATACAAAACTTTGGCACCAAAATGAGACAACTCCATTGCTTCTTGATAGGAGATGTTGGCTATTGGCTGGGCTTGTTTTACAATTTTAGGATTTGCCGTAAACATTCCGCTGACATCAGTCCAAATTTCTAATTCAGTTGCGTCAACGGCAGCCGCAACAATCGCAGCAGAATAATCTGAACCACCACGACCTAAGGTAGTGCCGATTCCATCGATTGTTGAAGCAATAAAACCGGGAATAATTACAATTTGAGCTTCATTAGACGCAAAAAAATCGGTAATTAATGAATTCGAAATTTCAAAGTTTACAGCGGCTTTGCCAAAATAACTATTTGTTTTTATTAATTCACGGCTGTCCTTGTAACCACTATTTTTATGATATTGTTTTAAGGCTTCGGCAATTATATAAGAAGACAATAATTCACCAAAACTCAAAACTGTATCTGAAGTTCTGGGAGATAATTCGCCTAAAAGATAACACCCTTCTAGCAAAGTTTCCATGTGATTAATGATCCTTTTGATATGACTCAAAGAACTGCTTTGCTCACTTACGGGAATTAATTCCTTGATGGCATCCAAATGTCTTTTTTCAACTTCGGCTACAACTTCCTTGAAAGTTTCGTCGTTTGAAGCTGCTTTTTGCGAGGCAAGAACCAATAAATCAGTAACTTTAGTAAAGGCTGAAACGACCACGACTAGTTTGTCTTGTTGTGCTTTATTGAGAACGATATCTAAAACGAGTTTTATATTTTGCGCATTGGCTACCGAAGTTCCGCCAAATTTTAGTACTTTCATATGTTGTTTTTATTTACTTCGTCCGTTGGCCATTTGGGCTCGGGTGAAAAATGAGAATGGTTTTTATGCATCTATGGACTTTCTTCTTTTAAAAAAAGCACGAAAACGGGATGATATGTAAAAGTTTGAACCCCTAAAGGGTAGTCGTTGTGGTAGTGGTAGAAACAACAGAAACTGCAGCCCGAACTTGAGTTGCTATCGAAGAGTGATATGTATTGCTGTTATTTCGCATTATGATTTTTCAAAAGTACATTTTTTTATAAAATAACAAAACCTTTTGTTCTGCTTTTGCGAATATTTTAAAAAACAGCATGAAAAAAAAAGAATATAAAATATTTTCACAGTAATAACTTGCTTTTTAACATTTGTTTATTGAATTTTGATACCTTAAAAGCTACAAATGAAAATGGATAATACACATTATATTAGCCCGGAACAGCTTTCCTTAGCAAGGGTGCAAGAAATTGTTATGCAACATAAATCATTGGCATTATCTGATGAAGCTATAGTTAATATTCAAAAATGTCGGGATTATCTGGACAAAAAAATGGCTTCTCAGTCGGAACCTATTTATGGCATCAATACTGGATTTGGATCGCTTTGCAATGTAAAAATCTCCAACGAAAATCTTTCGAAACTGCAGGAAAACTTGGTTAAATCGCATTCTTGCGGAACAGGAGACGAACTCCCAAATGAAATTGTGAAACTGATGTTGTTGCTTAAAATACAATCCTTGAGTTATGGACATTCTGGGATTCAACTGCAAACAGTAGAAAGATTAGTTGATTTTTACAACAATGATATTTTACCCATTATTTACACCCAAGGTTCACTAGGTGCCTCCGGAGATTTAGCGCCCTTAGCTCATATGTCATTGCCTCTTTTAGGAGAAGGCGAAGTTTATTTTGAAGGTAAGAAGGTGCATTCAAGTGTTGTTTTGAAACATTTTAATTGGCAGCCTATTGTACTAAAGTCAAAGGAAGGTTTGGCTTTATTGAATGGAACTCAATTTATGAGTGCTTATGGTGTTCATATTTTAATAAAAGCCAACAATTTTTCCTATTTAGCAGATTTAATTGCAACGATTTCCTTGGAAGCTTTCGATGGTAGAATTGAACCTTTTCACGAATTGATACATCGTATTCGTCCGCACGAAGGACAAATCTTGACAGCCAATCGTGTTAAAGATTTTTTAGAAGGAAGCGAAATTATTAGTCAAGAGAAAAAGCATGTTCAAGACCCTTATTCTTTTCGATGTATTCCGCAAGTTCACGGCGCTTCAAAGGATGCTATTAATTATGTAAAAAAAGTATTTACAACTGAAATTAATTCGGTTACCGATAATCCTAATATTTTTATTGAAAGCGACGAGATTATTTCTGGTGGTAATTTTCACGGGCAGCCCTTGGCTTTAGCTTTGGATTTTATAGCCATTGCCTTGGCCGAATTGGGGAGTATATCCGAGCGACGAACCTTTCAATTGGTATCGGGTTTAAGAAATCTACCTGCATTTTTGGTTGATAATCCTGGTTTGAATTCAGGCTTGATGATTCCTCAATATGCGGCTGCTAGCATTGCGAGTCAAAACAAACAATTGGCAACGCCATCAAGCGTAGATAGCATTGTGTCGAGTAATGGTCAAGAAGATCACGTAAGTATGGGAGCCAATGGTGCCACGAAAGCATTGAAAGTAATGGAAAACTTGGAGCGAATTCTTGCTATTGAATTGATGAATGCTTCTCAGGCTTTCGAACATAGAAGGCCATTAAAATCAGGTGATTTTATTGAAATTTTTTTGAAATCATATCGCAGCGAAGTTCCATTGGTAAGAGAAGACCGGATTTTGCATTTTGACATTGTGAAAACGGTAACTTTTCTAAACAGTTTTGCGATCGACGAAAATTTGTTAACGATTACTTAACATGCACGGAAAATAAAGAAGTAAATTTGCTGTCTTAAATAAAAATATAATGTCTATAAATAGTATTTTTCAGTTTTTGGTTCCAAAAAATAAAAAATTCTTCCCACTTTTTGAGCAAGCCTCATCTAATTTAGTTGAACTAGCCTCTATTCTTCACGAAGCTGTAAATCTGCCGTCGAAAGAAAGAGATGAGCTTTTTTTGAAAATGGACGTATTAGAACAAAAAGGAGAAGATATTACTCGACAAACCAATTTGGAATTGAGTAGAAATTTTATCACCCCATTTGACAGAGAAGATATCTATTCACTAATTACTTCGATAGATAATGTTGCTGACAATCTTCATGGGGCATCAAGCAGAATGAAATTATATCAAGTAGAAAAGATTACTAAATCTATCCGTAAATTGACTGAAATTAATCTAGAAGCATGTCAACTTATTGACAATGCAGTAAAGGAATTGAATGATTTAAAAAAAATAAAAAGCATTTCAGCTGCTTGTGCCAAAATAAGTAAGCTTGAGGCTAAATCGGATGATGTTTATAATAAAGCAGTATATGAACTTTTTGATAGTGAAAATGATGCAAAAAATATTATTAAATACAAAGAAGTATTATCAGTGTTAGAAACTGCTACCGATAAATGTAAAGGAGTTGCGAGTGTATTAGAAGCTATTACAGTGAAACATTCCTAATTAATTTTTAGTAAAGATTATGGGATTCACACTACTTATTTTTATTATTGTATTGGCATTGATTTTTGATTACATTAATGGTTTTCATGATGCTGCAAATGCCATTGCCACTGTTGTTGCAACAAAAGTTCTTAGTCCTTTTCAAGCCGTTCTGTGGGCCGCTTTTTTTAATTTTTTAGCTTACTGGGTTTTTGGTTTTGGCGTTGCGGATACTGTTGCGAAAACTGCTAATACGATGGATATTAACCTTGTCGTAATCTTGGCAGGAATCATTGCAGCTATTTGCTGGAATTTATTAACCTGGTGGCTTGGAATCCCTTCGAGTTCTTCCCACACTTTAATTGGAGGTTTTGCTGGAGCTGCTCTTGCTCATGCGATTGCTGTACACGGATTTGCGGGGTATTTGACAGAAGATGGAGTTACAGCACATTGGTATAATATTGTAAGCTGGTACAAAGCTGGTAAAGACGGAGGATTGCCTTCTGGTGTTGTGATTGTAATTGTATTTATTGTTTTGGCACCTCTTCTTGGCGCATTAGGTTCCTATTTAATTTCGATTTGGATGTTGAATGCTTCCAAGAAAACGATACTTCCCAAGTTGTTTACCCTAGCGCTAATTGTATCAACTATATGGATTGTTTATTCTCAAATGGTTTTTTATGAAGCTATCGAGAAACCACGTTTTGACTCCCATTTTTGGAGTGTAGTATTTGATTCACACAATATAAAGTGGTTTTTAGTAGCCTTTATTATTTTATCCATTTCAGTTTTTGCATTAATATTTAGTAGTTTAAATCTTTATCAAGCAGATGCTGCTTTAAAAAAAATGCAATTACTATCCTCCGCTGCCTTTAGTTTAGGTCATGGTGGTAATGATTCGCAAAAAGTTATGGGAATTATTGCTGCTGCTGTTGCAGTATATATTCAAACCAATGGAGTTGCACAAGAAAGCTTACCCGCTTGGTTAGATGTAGTTCTTCCTAAGGATGATGGTTCATTTAAAATGCCCGATTGGATTCCTTTAGCATGTTATACCGCAATTGCCGCTGGTACTTTGAGTGGCGGTTGGAAAATTGTAAAAACAATGGGTTCCAAAATCACGAAAGTAACGTCTTTTGAAGGCGTTGCTGCAGAAACAGCAGGAGCATTGACACTTTATTTTACAGAACATTTAAAAATCCCGGTAAGTACCACTCACACTATTACAGGTTCTATTATTGGGGTTGGATTAACCAAACGTGTCTCTGCAGTTCGCTGGGGAGTTACCGTGAGTTTATTATGGGCTTGGGTTTTGACAATTCCAGTATCGGCTGTATTAGCAGCCATTGTTTATTATATATTGAGTGTCTTTTTAGGCTAAAAAAAATCAATAAATACCACTTTATTTTACTGTAACAATAGCTTATCTTAATAGCTGTTTTTGAAACGAACTTCATCTGTTTTTGTTAGATTCGTCTACTATTCCGAGGTGCAAATTTATCTTATTTTTTTTTATTGTTTCGCAGTGTTTTCTTGTTCGGATTTAATACAGTTAGTAATAGTTTTTTACACAATAGTACCAAATATTATGGCACTATTATATATGTAGATTGAGTGGAGTATACTTATTGATTACAGCTAACTGCTATCATCTGCAGCTGTTGTGCAACCCTCACTTTTTGATGTTTTTTCTCTTAAAAATTCAAAGGCATAGTTCTATACCATTCCCTTGCAATGTTTGAGTTGCGCTCTGAAGCAGTTGGATCGCGTCCAACACCAAATGCACCATAGTTAATAGGCACACTTAAAGTCTTTGCATAATTTGAAACAGTGGTTAACGAGTTAACAATGGAAGTGCTTCCCGGCCATGGTGCGTTGCTTCCAGTTTGTCCGCAAAATTCCCCTTCTATTGCTCGTTTGCGACGAGTACCTACTTACTTTTGTAAACTAAATAAAGATTTTGAAACGTGGTTCTTCAAAAAACAGTGCCATAGCTTGAAATTTATCAGACATGAAAACAAAAATTACTTTGGTAAAAGTAGATTTGCAAGGAATAGTGAAAGCTAACAATTTGAGCCAGGTCGTGATGAGAAACATCAAACAGAATTTGTTTTTTGCTTTTATTTATAATTTATTGGGAATTTCGGTTGCTGCAGGAGTTTTGTATCCTGTTTTCGGAATATTGCTTTCGCCAATGATTGGAGCAGTGGCGATGAGTTCTAGTTCGGTTTCAGTGATTTTAAATTCGTTGCGATTGCGGCGTTTGAAAATTTAATTTACCATATAAGTTCATACAAGACAGTCTTATTGTGACTAAAACTTAAATGAACTTATATGCCTTGTATGGTTTAAATTATTACAATTTGAAATTTTTCTCGATTGCCAAAATCATTTCGCCTGCAATGTCTTTGTTCGTAGCGCTTTCGATTCCTTCAAGCCCAGGAGAAGAGTTCACTTCAAGCAATAATGGCCCTTTTGAGGAACGAATAATATCGACACCAGCAACTTTCAAATCCATTGCTTTAGCGGCACGAATCGCTATTTTTTTTTCTTCGGGAGTCGGTTTTATGACCGTGGCAGTTCCTCCTAAATGAATGTTAGCTCTAAATTCTCCAGGCATTGCTTCTCGTTGAATGGTTGCTACTACTTTTCCATCGACCACAAACAAACGCAAGTCTTTACCGTTGGCTTCTTTTATAAATTCTTGAACTAGAATATTAGCATTCAAACTTTTGAAAGCATTGATAACACTCTCTGCAGCTTTTCTGGTTTCGGCCATAACAACACCTTTCCCTTGAGTTCCTTCAAGCAATTTCACGATTAAAGGCGTGCCGCCAACCATTTTTATCAAGTCATCGGTATCTAAGGGTGAATTGGCAAAACCCGTTGTTGGTATGTCAATTCCGCTTTGCAACAGCAATTGTAATGAAAACAATTTGTCGCGTGATTGCGTGATTGCCGTTGAAGAATTTAAGCAAAACACATTTAAAGATTCAAATTGGCGAGTTAGAGCGCAACCATAAAAGGTAATGCTAGGGCGAATTCTTGGTATAATGGCATCAAATTGATTTAGAATTAACCCACCACGATAATGAATTTCAGGAGTTTTTGCGTCCAACTTCATATAGCATTCCTTGATGTTCAAGAAATGCATTTCGTGACCTCGCATTTCTCCGGCTTCCATAATTCGCTTGTTGCTGTACAATTCTGGGTTACTTGCTAGAAGCCCAATGCGCAAACCAGAACTTTCTTTCTCGGAGTTCTTATATGCTTCTTTTAAACTATCGCTTGTAGGTTGTCCCAAAAGATATTGTTGTTCAGGATCGACTAAAACTCTTCCGCTCATAGCTTCACGCCCCAAGAGCATCCGGAAACCCATTGAATCTCGATTGGTCAAGGTCATTTCGATATTCCAATTTGTATTTCCAATCTCTAGATTACTTAGAATCACATAGCGTTCCTCGCGAAATCCGCTAGAACTTTTTACTACTCTTTTGTCTACCAATGGAGCTTCGCAATGGATAATTGTTTTGACGTTATTTTGTATTGGGTTAATGTCAAACTTGACCCAGTTTTGTCCTTCTTTTTTAAATGGAGCAATGTTAATAGCGTGTAAAGCCGATGTTTTTGCACCAGAATCAACACGTGCTTTGATCTTAGGAATTCCCAATTCAGGAAAAGAGCACCATTCTTCGCTGCCAAGGATAATTTTATTTTGTAACATAAACGAGTTTTATATAAAGACTAAATCGAGTGTAAATATATATCGAATTATAGACTTTTTAATATTAAATTACCATTAATATTAGGAAGTATCAGTACAAAAAAAACCTACTAATTAGTAGGTTTTTCTGCTTTATGAACATTCACGGTCAGTTCTTGTGCAGTGTCGTCGAGATCCATAAAAATTTCGTCTCCAGAAGCTATTTTAGAAGTGATAATTTCTTCGGCAAGCGCGTCTTCAACATATTTCTGAATGGCTCTTTTTAAAGGTCTAGCACCAAATTGTCTATCAAAACCTTTGTCTGCAATAAATGCTTTTGCCGTATCTGAAAGGTTTAATTGATAGCCCAATTCTTTGATTCGCTCATATAATTTTTTTAATTCAATTTCGATAATTAAATTAATATCTTCTTTTTCCAAAGCGTTAAATACAATCACGTCGTCAATTCTATTTAAGAATTCTGGAGCAAAGGTTTTCTTTAAAGCGTTTTCGATGATGCTTTTTGAATTATCGTCTGCTTGTGCTACTTTGGCAGCGGTTCCAAAACCTACACCTTGTCCAAAATCTTTCAATTGACGTGCTCCAACATTAGAGGTCATAATGATAATGGTGTTCTTGAAATCAATTTTTCGACCCAAGCTATCAGTTAAGTACCCGTCGTCTAAAACTTGTAGCATCATGTTGAAAACATCAGGATGTGCTTTTTCGATTTCGTCCAATAGTACTACGCAATAGGGTTTTCTTCGAACTTTCTCGGTTAATTGTCCACCTTCTTCGTAGCCAACATATCCTGGAGGAGCTCCAATTAATCTTGAAATGGCGAATTTCTCCATGTATTCGCTCATATCAATTCGGATCAATGCATCTTCAGAATCGAATAATTCCCTAGCCAAAACTTTAGCCAATTGAGTTTTTCCAACACCAGTTTGTCCCAAGAAAATGAAGGAACCAATAGGTCTATTTGGATCTTTAAGACCAGCTCTATTTCTTTGAATGGCGCGAGAAATTTTCATTACGGCGTCTTTCTGTCCAATAACTTTGTTTCCTATCAGTTCTGGTAACTGCGCCAGTTTATTGCTTTCAGTTTGTGCAATTCGATTTACGGGAATCCCGGTCATCATTGACACGACATCGGCAACATTGTCTTCAGTAACTTCAATTCTGTTATTTTTTGAATCTTCTTCCCATTGTTCTTGGGCTATTGCTAAATCTTTTTCGAGACGTTTTTCGTCATCGCGAAGTTTTGCAGCTTCTTCGTATTTCTGTTTTTTAACTACTGTATTTTTCAATTCGCGAACCTCTTCTAGTTGTCGTTCCAACTCCAGAATTTGTTTTGGAACATCAATATTTGTAATGTGAACACGAGAACCAGCTTCATCCAAGGCATCGATAGCTTTGTCTGGCAAGAACCGTTCTGACATGTATCTGTCAGTTAGTTTAACACAAGCTTCAATTGCTTCAGGTGAATAAGTTACATTATGATGATCTTCATATTTATCTTTTATATTGTTCAAAATAGTAATTGTTTCTTCGATAGAAGTTGGTTCAATAATTACTTTTTGAAAACGTCTTTCGAGCGCTCCGTCTTTTTCAATATATTGACGGTATTCGTCTAATGTTGTTGCCCCGATACACTGAATTTCGCCCCTAGACAAAGCGGGCTTAAACATATTTGAAGCATCGAGGGAACCTGTTGCTCCACCTGCCCCAACGATAGTGTGAATTTCATCTATGAAAAGAATGATGTCGTCATTTTTTTCCAATTCATTCATCACGGCTTTCATTCGCTCTTCAAATTGTCCACGGTATTTTGTACCGGCAACTAGACTCGCTAAATCAAGTGTTACCACTCGTTTGTTAAACAATATTCGGGATACTTTCTTTTGGATAATGCGTAGCGCTAAGCCTTCGGCAATAGCCGATTTTCCCACACCAGGTTCACCTATAAGTAATGGGTTGTTCTTTTTACGTCTACTCAAAATCTGTGAAACACGCTCAATTTCTTTTTCGCGTCCCACAACAGGGTCTAATTTTCCTTCTTCGGCCATTTCTGTTAAATCTCTCCCAAAATTATCTAAAACAGGTGTTTTGGATTTTTTATTGGATTTATTTGCCGGATTGTTAAAGGTGCCTTCTTTTAAACTGTCATCTTGTCCTGAATCATCATTGTATGATTCACTCTTTGGCAAGTTTTCGATAAAATCTTCTTCGCTTGGTGTCATATTTAGATATTGTTCTTTTGCTGTATCATAATCAATTTTCAGTTTATTCAGCAGCTTGGTTGTTGGATCATTTTCATTTCTTAAGATGCACAATAGTAGATGTGCTGTACTAATAGAAGAACTATGAAATACTTTTGCCTCTAAAAAAGTAGTTTTTAATGCACGTTCTGCTTGACGAGTAAGATGAAGATTTTTCTTTTCGTTGTTGATTTCCAAATTCGTGCTAGCAGGACTTAGGATCTCAACTTTTTTTCTTAAATGGTCTAAATCAACTGACAAATTATTTAATATATTAATTGCTTTGCCGTTGCCATCCCTTAATATTCCGAGCATTAGATGTTCTGTACCTATAAAATCGTGACCTAAACGTAGGGCTTCTTCCTTACTGTAAGTAATAACATCTTTTACTCTTGGTGAAAAATTATCATCCATATTATTGTTTTATTTGTAATGTAAATTTAGTGAATTAGTAATTGGAAAACAATAACCATTCCCTTGTTAGCGAATGTCAGCTATTTGAGAACAAAAACAATAGAAAAAATGTTAAAAATTGTTTAATTTATTAACTAAAAAGAAGGAATATTTTGTTAATAAATCATTAAAATAAGCACTGAAAAGTTTGCTCAAAAAAATCAAAATGACGTATATTAGCACGTTTTGAAACTAAAATAATTTTATTAAATATAACAACTTATGTCTGAAGGAGAAAAGTTAATTCCCATTAACATTGAAGATGAAATGAAATCAGCTTACATCGATTATTCGATGTCTGTAATTGTATCAAGAGCGTTGCCTGATGTTAGAGATGGCTTGAAACCAGTGCATCGAAGAGTACTTTACGGGATGTATGATTTAGGAGTAACTTCAAAGTCTGCACACAAAAAATCTGCTAGAATTGTCGGGGAAGTTTTAGGAAAATATCACCCACATGGCGACACCTCAGTTTATGACGCGATGGTTCGTATGGCGCAAGAATGGAGTTTACGCTATTTATTAGTCGATGGTCAAGGTAACTTTGGTTCAGTTGATGGAGATAGTCCGGCTGCAATGCGATATACAGAAGCTAGAATGCGTAAAATTTCGGAAGAAATACTAGCAGATATCGAAAAAGAAACCGTTGATTTTCAATTGAATTTTGATGATACTTTATACGAACCAAAGGTAATGCCTACTCGAGTTCCAACTTTGTTAATAAATGGAGCAACAGGAATTGCAGTTGGTATGGCGACTAATATGCCACCTCATAATTTAACTGAAGTTATCAACGGAACATTAGCCTATCTTGATAATACAGATATTGAAATAGACGAATTGATGCACCATATCAAGGCGCCAGATTTTCCAACTGGTGGGACGATTTATGGTTATGAAGGTGTTCGTGAAGCTTTTAAAACAGGTCGGGGACGTATCGTTATGCGCGCCAAAGTAGGTTTTGAAGAAGTGGATGGTAGAGAATGTATCATTGTTACTGAAATTCCGTACCAAGTCAATAAAGCTGATATGATTAAGCGTACGGCCGATTTGGTTAATGACAAGAAAATTGAAGGAATTGCCAATATCCGGGATGAATCAGATAGAAATGGGATGCGAATCGTTTATATATTGAAACGTGACGCGACGCCAAACGTCGTTTTGAACACGCTATACAAGTATACTCAATTACAATCTTCGTTCAGTGTCAATAATATTGCATTGGTAAAAGGTCGCCCACAAATGTTGAATCTAAAAGATATGATTCATTATTTTATCGAGCACCGTCACGATGTGGTAGTTAGAAGAACCCAATTTGAATTGCGTAAAGCCGAAGAAAGAGCGCATATTTTAGAGGGTTTAATCATAGCTTCTGATAATATAGATGAAGTTATTGCTTTAATTAGAAGTTCGAAAAATACAGAAGAAGCTCGAGAAAAATTGATCGAAAGATTTCAATTATCCGATATTCAAGCGCGTGCCATTGTCGAAATGCGTTTGCGTCAGTTAACGGGTCTGGAACAAGACAAGTTAAGAGCTGAGTATGAAGAATTGATGAAATTAATAGAGCATTTGAAAGCATTATTAGCTGATGTAAACTTAAGAACTGATCTAATCAAAGAAGAACTTATCGAAATTCGTGAGAAATACGGAGATGCTCGTCGATCATTAATCGAATATTCTGGGGGAGATGTTAGTATTGAAGATTTAATTGCTGATGAAAATGTGGTTATTACCATTTCGCATGCTGGTTATATCAAACGAACTAATTTATCGGAATACAAAACTCAAAATAGAGGAGGAGTTGGACAAAAAAGTGCTGGAACTAGAGATCAAGATTTCCTTGAAAATATGTTTGTAGCTACCAATCATCAGTATATGATGTTCTTCACCCAGAAAGGAAAATGTTTCTGGATGCGTGTTTATGAAATTCCAGAAGGAAGCAAAACGGCAAAAGGAAGAGCCATTCAAAACTTGGTCAACATTGAAAGCGACGATAAAGTAAAAGCGTTTATTTGTACACAAGATTTAAAAGATCAAGAATATATTAAGAGCCATAACCTTATTATGGTGACCAAAAAGGGTCAGGTTAAGAAAACCTCTTTGGAAAAATATTCAAAACCTAGAGTAAATGGTGTTGCAGCAATTACTATTAAAGAAGGTGACGAATTATTGGAAGCAAAATTAACTAACGGTGAAAGTCAGATTATTTTGGCTGTAAAATCCGGTAAGTTGGTTCGTTTTGAAGAAACTAAAACCCGTCCGATGGGAAGAACCGCTTCAGGAGTTCGTGGAATTACATTAAAAGATGATACTGATGAGGTAATTGGTATGGTTACTGTAAATGACATGGATAGTGAAATTCTTGTAGTTGCCGAAAATGGATACGGAAAACGTTCTAGCCTTGATGAATACAGAATCACGAATCGTGGTGGAAAAGGAGTCAAAACTTTGAATATCACCGAGAAAACAGGAAAACTGATTTCGATAAATGCCGTTACAGATGCTGATGATTTAATGATTATCAACAAATCAGGATTAACCATAAGGATGGCAGTCGAAGATTTGAGAGTGATGGGGCGTGCTACTCAAGGTGTTAAATTAATCAACATCAAAGGGAATGATTCTATTGCTGCCGTTACAAAAGTGATGAAAGACGATGTTGTCGATGTTGTTCTAGACGAAGATGGAAACGTTATAGAAACCGAAGCCATCGAAAGAGTTAAACCAGTTCTAGAAGTTCTTGAAGATGAAGGAGCGGACAACGAGGATGACGAAGAAGATGAAGCCGAGGTAGAGGAGGACGATGCAGAAGACGCCGAAGACTCTGACGATGAAGCATAATTAGAAAAGAAATACAAGAATAATAATTAAATAAATAATAAAATGTTATGAAAAGTAAGTATGTAATACTAGCGTCAGCATTATTGATATCAGTAGCTACTTTTGCTCAAAAAGATCAAATTAAAGCTGCTGAAAAAGCATTAAAAGGCGGTAACGCACAAGAAGCGGTAACTATTTTGCAAGGAGCAGCATCTGCATCTGCAACAGCTCCAGATGCCGAAAAAGCACAATATTTCTTTGTAAAAGGAAATGCGCATTTAGAATTGGCCAACAAAAAGGTCGAAGAAGGTAAAAATCTAAATGATGCTGCCAAATCCTATCAAGATTTATTAGCCGTTGAAAAAGCTTCCGGAAAAGATAAATATGCTGCACAAGCATCTACTTCAATTATTGATATTAAATTCAAATTATTGAACAGTGCGATAGAGGATACAAAAGCAGATAGACATTCTGTAGGAGCAAAAAAAT